>WQZC01000144.1 GCA_009780925.1 Actinomycetes bacterium
GGCAGTGGCCCGGCCAGCGCGAGGTGGTAGTTGGCCGCCTGATGCCAGAAGCCCTTGATCGCGAACACCAGCAGCGCGAGGCCGACAACCGCCAGCACCGGGGTGACGATCCGCAGCCACTGCGCGATCTTGCCAAAGGGCAGATTGGCGACGATCGCGAACACGATGAGCAGAACGATCAAGACCCAGCCCGCCGGGCCGGCAAGGAACTGCGCGAGGCCGGCGTGCAGCAACTTGGCCAGGGCGCCGAAGTGGGTGAACTTGGTGTCGGTCGGGACCTTCACCCCAAGCAAGTACGGCTCATGGTTGGCCATGGTGACGAGCGTGTTCATGTTCGGGACGTTGTACCAGTTCACCGAGGTGACTCCGATGAGCAGGACCACCGCCCCCACAATGGCCAGCGGCAGCCCGATCAGGCCGGGCCGTTCCTTGGTCTCGCCAGTCCCGCCGCCGTGCCGGCCGGCCGGCTGCCCGGGTGTCGCTTGCGAAGAGCTACTCATCGCCTCAGTCCTTTCCGCATGCACCGATTGCATGAACCCAAGAACCGTACCGGGTATGGTTTTCGTTGGCTAAGGGTGGTCGACTATTCACGCTTCTCACCCGGCCTAGAACCATCATCCTGCTATATCCGGTCTGCTGTATAGGGTGTTTTCTGTCGTAACCAGCCGGAACGATGGGCTTGTGCCATGGGACGAGGTAACCGCGAAACGGTTCGGTCGCGCGCTGCGCCGGCTGCGCGAGGACCGCTGCCTGTCACAGGAGGCACTCGCGTTCCGCGCCGGGATCACCAAGAACCAGGTCCAGCTGATCGAGGCGGGGCGGTCCTCGGGTCGAGTGGACGCACCGGGCTGCTCGAACCCGCGCATGTCCACACTGGCTGGGCTCGCTGACGTGCTGAGCATGCCCGTTTCCGACCTTCTGGAACAAGCCGACCTCTGACCGTTCGACCGTCCGCCCCGCGCGCCAGACAGCGCCGCGCGGGGCGAAACTGTCGTCAGGCGCTCCTACAGTTTCGGTGTGCGGATCCTCCACATCTCTGACTGGCACATCGGCCGAACGTTCCACAAGCTGCCGACGCTGGACGCGCTCACGACCGTCTTCGACGCGGTGGAGACGATCGTGCGCGAGCGGAGCGTGGACGTGGTGGTCGCGGCCGGCGACGTCTTCGACTCCTCAACCCCGTCCGCTGACGCGGTGCGGTTGCTCGACGCGATCTTGACGCGGCTGACCGGGGCCGGCGCCCGGGTGGTGCTGACCAGCGGCAACCATGACTCTCCCGCGCGCCTGGGCGCCAAAGCGGTGTTCGCCGCCACCGCCGGCATCCACGTGTTGACCGAGCCCGATCGACTCGCCGAGCCGGTCGGGCTCGACGACGAGCACGGCGCCGTCCTGTTCTACGGCGTGCCCTACCTGGAGCCGGCGCTGGCGCGCCAGCATTGGCGCGACGTCGAGGTGATGCGGTCCCAGAAAGACGCCTTGGCGCACGCGCTGTCCCTGGTGCGCGCCGACTGGTCCGCGCGCGGCGGGCGCGCGGTCGTGCTCGCGCACACCTTCGTGCACGGCGCGGACGCGCAATCGTGCGACTCCGAGCGGGACATCGTGGGCGGGGTCGACAAGGTGCCAGTGGATTTCTTCCGCGATTTCACCTACGCCGCGCTCGGTCACATCCACGGGCGGGCGACACTGGCCGAGAACGTCCGCTACTCCGGGGCCCCGTTGCACTATTCGTTCAGCGAGGCCGGCAAACCGCGCGGCGGCTGGCTGGTGGATCTGGACGGCGCGGGCCTGGCCAGCGTCGAATGGGTGGGCCTGCCCGTGCCGCGGCCGCTCGCCGCGATCGTCGGCACGGTGGCCGATCTGCTCGCCGACGAGCGGTTCGAAGCGGTGACGGACCACTGGGTGAGCGCGACAATCACCGATCCGACGCGCCCGATGAACACCCTGCGACGACTGCAAACGCGCTTCCCCCACCTGGTGGAGCTGGCCTTCGCGCCGAGCGACCGGTTTGACGATCGCGCGGCGAGCTACACCGAGCGAATCAAGGGCAAGACCGACCTGGAACTGGTGGACGTGTTCCTCGCCAACGTGCGCAACGGCGAAGGCGCGAGCGCGGACGAGACGGACCTGGCCCGCGAGGTCATCGGCGCGCGGGCGACCGGCGGCGAAGGCCCGCGCTCGACCGCCGACGCAGCCGACGTCGAACGGAGCCTGACATGAGGATCCACAAGGTTGAGCTCACCGGATTCGGCGCCTTCAAGGGCGCTGAGACGGTCGATTTCGACGCGTTCGCCGCCGATGGCAAGTTCGTCATCGTGGGCAAGACCGGCGCTGGGAAGAGCACCATCCTCGACGCCATCAGTTACGCCTTGTTCGGCAGCGTGCCCCGCTACGACGGGACGCGCGGCACCCCAGACGAGCAGGTGCGCAGTCGCTACCTGGCCGACGCCCCCGAACCAACCGAGGTCAGCGTCGAGTTCTCCGTGGGCGCGCGACGCTACCGGGTGCGCCGCCGCCCGGCCTACCTGATTCCGGGGCACAAGCGGCTGACCCAGCCCTGGGCCGAGATCGCCGAACTGCGCGACGGCGAGTGGGCGGTCCTGGCGAGCCGGCAGCTGCGGTCGGTGGGCGCCGCGGTCGGCGCGATCGTGCGCCTGTCCGCCGAGCAGTTCGGGCAGGTGATCCTGCTGGCGCAGGGGCAATTCCAGGAGTTCCTGGTGGCCGACAGCACCTCCCGCCGTGATCTGCTGCGCAAGCTGTTCGGCACGCGCCGGTTCGATGACTACAGCAAGGACCTCGACGTCCGCGCGGCGGAACTGCGGCGCGCGGTCGAGACCGCCGCCGCGAGCATCGCCGCCACCGTCGCGGCCATCGCGGCGCAGGCCGAGCGGGAGCCGCCAGCGGCTCCCGACCCCGACGCCGCGGCCGTCCTGGGCTGGGCGGAAGCGCTGGTCGCTGAGCAACACGAGTTGCTCAGCGCCGCCGGCGCCGCCGCGACGACGGCCAAGGCCGACTATGACGCCGCGCTCACCGCGCGCACTCAGGCGCGGTGGATCGATCATCAGCAGCGGCAGCGCGCCAGCGCCCAAGCGCGCCGCGCGGTCCTCGACGCCTCCCACGACGAGATCGCTGCGGCCCGGGCGCGGATCGAGCAGGCGAGCCGCGCGGAACTCGCCTGGGCCGCCGTGCGCGGCGAGCGCGAAGCGCAGTCGGCGCTGCGCGCGGCGACCGCCGCCCAGGCCGCGGCGCGAGCGGCGCACCGGACGCTGTTTCCTGACGCGGAACAATCCGCCGCATCACTGACGGCGCGGGTCACCGAGTTGACCGGCGCGCTCGCCACCGCCACCGAGGCGGTCGCCCGCGAGCGGGCGCTGCACGCGCTGCGCGCCAACGCCGAAGCCGCCGCCCAAGCCGCCGAGCGAGCCGCGGCAGCGGTCAGCGAACTGCGGGCCCAACGCGTCGCGCTGATCGAGGCCGCGCCCCGGCTCGACGCCGACGCGCTCGCCGCCGGCCAACAAGCGGCTGGACTGGCCGCCGCCGATGCGCTGGTCGCCGAGCTGACCCGGCAGCTCGCCAGCGCGCGGGCCGCCGAACAGACGCGCGCGAAACTGAGCGCCGCCGACGCCGCGCGCCACGCCGCGAGCCGCGCCGTTGATGCGGCGAGCGCCACGCGGACCGAGCTGCTCGAACGACAGCTGGCCAGCTACGCGGGCGTGCTCGCCGATGAGCTGGCCGACGGCGCCGAGTGCCCGGTGTGCGGTTCGACGGAACACCCGAATCCAGCCCGGCTCACCGCCGGACGGGTCACCGACGCCGAGCTGGCCGACGCCGAGCGGACGGTCACGCAGGCGCAGCGCGGTTACGAATCGGCGAGCAACACCGTCACCGCGCTCGGCGAGCGGCTGGCCAGCGAGCGGGAGCTGTCCGATGACCTCCCGGCGGCCGAAATCAACGCGCGGCTGGTCCCGGCGCGCGGCACCCGCGACGCGGCGGCGGCGGCGCAACGCGCGCTCGCCGAGCTGAACCAGCGACGCGCGGATCTGCGCGCGGACATCGACGCGCTCACCGCGCGGCTCGACGCGGCCAAGGACGCGCACGCGACCCAGGACGGCGAGGCGAAGCGGGCGAGCGCGCTCCGCGACGCCGAGCGCGACGCCGTGGTCAAGGCGCGCGGCGCGTATCGCACCGTCGCCGACCGTGTCGCCGCGACGGCGGAGCGGCTGGCCGCCTCCCGCAGCCTGCTCACCGCGACCGCCGAGCGGGACAGCGCCCAGCAGGCGGCGGTCGCGGCGGCGGCCAGACTGACCGAGACGTTGCGGCAACACCGCTTCGCCGACGCCGGCGCGGCGGCGGCGGCGCGTCTGCCCGAGCCGGAGCGCGACGAGCTCGCCGAGCGGATCAGACGATTCGACGCCGAGCAGGCCGCGGTCAGCGAGCTTCTCGGCCAGGACGATCTGCGCGGGCTGCCGGACGACCCCGTCGATGTCGCCGCGGCCGAGCGCTCGCACGACCTCGCCGAGGCGAGCAACCGGGCGGCGACCCAGGCGCTCGGCCAGGCACGAATGCGCGCGAGCGCGATCGACAAGCTGGCCACGCCCCTGACCCGTCAGCTGCGGGACACCGATGACGCCCGCCGCCGCTTCGCGGTGGTGGACCGCCTGGCCGCGACCATCCGCGGCCAAGGCCCCAACACCAAGAAGATGACTTTGGAGGCGTTCGCCCTGGCGGCCGATCTTGAGGAGATCGTCACCGCCGCGAACGTGCTGTTGGGCGCTATGACCGCGCATCGCTTCGAGTTGCAGTACTCCGACGAGCTGGCCAAAGGCGGCGGGCAGTCGGGGCTGGCCATCGACGTGATCGACGCCTACAACCAGGAGACGCGCCCGCCGCAGTCACTGTCCGGCGGGGAGAAATTCCAGGCCTCGCTGGCGCTCGCGCTCGGTCTGGCGGAGGTGGTCACCAACCGCAACGGCGGGGTTCGCTTGGACACCCTGTTCATTGATGAGGGGTTCGGCGCGCTCGACCCCGAGACCCTCGACGTCACCCTGGACACCCTCGACGCGCTGCGCGAGGGTGGGCGCATCGTGGGGCTGATAAGCCACGTCGATCAAGTGAAGGAACGCATCCCGAACCACATCGAGGTCACCGTCACCGATCAGGGCTGGTCAACGCTGACCGGCTAGGCCGCCGCCGCAGTGCAGTGTGTCGCTCACCACAGCTCCCATCATCGCGGGTAGGTATGATCCAAAATCCACGCTCGGAACCTGACAACCCCACCCCTGGCAAGGAGCTGCTTCCATGACGTTCACTGTCTCGCACCACATCGGCGGCCGGATCGTGACCGGTGGCAGGGGCACCAGCCCAATCCACAACCCGTCCACCGGTGAGCGCATCGGTGATGTCGAACTCGCCGACGCCGAGCTCGTCAGCCAAGCGGTCGCGACCGCGAAAGAGGCGTTCCAATCGTGGTCGCAGTCCTCGCTCGGCCGACGCACGGCGATCCTGTTCGCCTTCCGCGAGCTGATGGCCGCCAACGCCGAACAGCTCGGCGCGATCGTCACTCGCGAGCACGGCAAAGTGCTCTCCGACGCCATCGGCGAAGTGGGCCGCGGCCTGGACGTGATCGACTACGTGTGCGGCATCCCCCAGCTGCTCAAAGGCGAGTTCACCATGCAGGCCTCCTCCGGCCTGGACGTGTATTCATTCCGCGAGCCATTGGGCGTGTGCGCCGGGGTGACCCCGTTCAACTTCCCGGTCATGTGCCCGATGTGGATGGCCCCGGTGGCCATCGCTTGTGGCAACACGTTTGTGTTGAAACCGTCCGAGGCGGACCCGTCGGCGTCGCTTTTCATCGCCGATCTTTGGCAGCGGGCCGGGCTCCCGGATGGGGTGTTCAACGTGGTCCAAGGGGATCGGCACGCGGTGGCGGCACTGGAGACGCATCCCGACGTCAAATCGTTGTCGTTCGTCGGATCGACCCGGGTCGGGCGGGAACTGCATGCCATTGGCACGGCGCACGGAAAACGGGTCCAGGCGCTGTGCGGGGCGAAAAACCACGGCCTGGTGCTGGCCGACGCGGATCTTGAATTCGCCGCCACCAATGCCGCCGCGTCCGCCTTCGGCGCGGCCGGTGAGCGCTGCATGGCGCTGCCGGTGATCGCCGTGGTCGAACAGGTGGCCGAGGAGTTCATCGCCCGCGTGGTGGACAAGGCGAAGGCCATCAAGGTCGCTGACGGGATGACGGCCGACGCGGACATGGGCGCGATCATCAGCCGATCCGCTCGCGACCGGATCGAGGCCACCGTCACCGAGGCCGAGGCGGCCGGGGCGCGGGTGCTGCTGGACGGGCGCGGGTTCCATCCGGACGGCCACGAGGACGGCTTCTGGACCGGGCCGACCATCCTCACCGACGTGACCACCGACATGCGTGCCTACCGCGAGGAGATCTTCGGCCCGGTGCTGGTCATCATGCGGATCAAGGACCTGGACGAGGGCATCGAGCTGATCCGCGACTGCCCGTTCGGCAACGGCGCGGCGATCTTCACCGGATCGGGCCAGGCGGCGCGGCGCTTCACCCGGGAGATCCCGGTCGGCATGATCGGGGTCAACGTGCCGATCCCGGTCCCGGTCGCCTACCACTCCTTCGGCGGCTGGCAGGACTCGTTCGTCGGCGAATCGCACATCTACGGTCCGGAAGGCGTGAAGTTCTTCACCGAGGCGAAGGCCGTCACCCAGCGCTGGACGGAACCGGCCGCAGCCACGTTCCACTTCGCCGGCGCCAGCCAGGCGTCCAACTAGCGGCCAGGCGTCCCAGCAGAATCTCCCGCTGAAATAAGGAGAATCTCCGCTATCGCA
>WQZC01000145.1 GCA_009780925.1 Actinomycetes bacterium
CATCAGCAGGTCGGAGTGCCCGGACAGGTATTTGGTGGCCGAGTGCATGACCAGGTCGGCGCCGTGCTCCAGCGGGCGCAGCAGCAGCGGGGTGGCGAACGTGGTGTCCACACAGATCAGCGCGCCGACCCGGTGCGCGGCGGCCACCAGCGCGGGCAGGTCGGCCACCTCCAACAGCGGGTTCGCCGGCGTCTCCACCCACAGCAGGTCCGCCCCGACCAGCGCCTCGGTGACCGCGGCGGTGTCCGCGACGTTCACCTCGCGCACGCTCCCCCGACCCGCCCGGGCGTAGTCGCGCAACAGCAGCGCGGTCCCGGAGAACCCGCCGTCCGGGGCGACGATCACCGCCCCCGCCGGTCGGCTCTCCGTCACCGCCGACACCGCCGCCATGCCGCTAGCGAAGGCTAGCGCGGCGCCCCCCTCCAGCTGGCCCATCGCCTGCTCGAAAGCGTGCATCGTCTCGTTGCCGTCCTGGCGCAGGTAGGGCGCGCGCGTGCCGTCGTGGCGGAACGATGCGGTGAGCACGATGGACGGGTTCAGCGGCGCGCCCGGCTCCGGCGGACGGCCCGCCGCGACGAGCACCGACTCTGGGCGCAACGTAGTGTTCGGCACGCCCGTCACGCTATCGGTCGACGCCGCCGCCGATCCCACGGCGGCCCGCGACCAGCGCCTCGCCCATCCCGCAACCAGCGCCTCGCGCATCCCGAAACCAGAGCGTAAGACTGCCCGAATCTATAGCGTAGCGATGCCCGAAATGCTAGTGTAACCGTCTGTGACAGCTCCCGAGCCAGGGTTTCGCAGCTACCAGCGCCGGGTCGTGGACGATGCCCTCGACGCGCTGCTGGCCGGCTTGTCCGCCATCAGCATCGAGGGTCCCCGAGCCGTCGGCAAGACCACCACCGCCGCCCAGCGCGCCCGCACCACGCTCTATTTGGACGACGACGCCCAACAGCAAATCCTGCGCGCCGATCCCGACCGGCTCACCCGCGGCCCAGAACCCATCCTGATCGACGAGTGGCAACAGTTCCCGTCCGCTTGGAACCGAGTGCGGCGCGCGGTGGACGGCAACCCGGCCCCGGCCCGGTTCCTGCTCACCGGGTCCGCACAGCCAGCAGGCGCCGCCACCCACACCGGCGCCGGTCGCATCGTTCCCGTGCGGATGCGCCCACTATCGCTGGCCGAGCGGGGGTTCTCCCCGTCCGTGAGCCTGGCCGAGCTGCTGTCCGGGAGCAGGCCCGCGATCGGCGGTGCCACCACCGTCGGGTTGGACGACTACGTCGGCGAGATGCTCGCCGGCGGGTTCCCCGCCATCCGTCAGCTACCCGCCGACCTGCGACGCGCTCAACTGGACGGGTATCTGGCGCGCGTGGTCGACCGGGAGTTCCCCGAGCAAGGCATCACCGTGCGCCGGCCCGACACTTTGCGAGCGTGGTTGCGGGCCTACGCGGCGGCGACGGCCACCACCGCCAGCTTCGAGACAATTCGCGACGCCGCCACTCCGGGAGTCGCCAGCAAACCAGCGATCAGCACCACGCTGCCGTGGCGGGACATACTCACGCGCCTTTGGCTCTTAGACCCCGTTCCAGCGTGGCTGCCCACCGGCCACAAACTCAAAGAACTCGGCGCGGCCAGCAAACATCACTTGGCCGATCCCGCGCTCGCCGCACGACTGCTGAACCTAACCGCACGCAAGCTGCTCACCGGCGCTGGGGCCAACCCAAGCATCCCCCGGGACGGCCCCCTCCTGGGCGCGCTCTTCGAAAGCCTCATCGCGCTCAATTTGCGGGTGTACGCCCAGGCGGCGCAGGCGGAGGTCCGGCATCTGCGAACTCAGCGCAGCGAGCACGAAATAGATTTCATCATCTCCGGTGATGAGGGAATCGTCGCGATCGAGGCCAAGCTTTCCGCGTCCGTCGCCGAGGACGACATGAAGCACTTGAAGTGGCTGACCGGACGCATCGGCGACGAGTTGCTTGAGGCGGTGGTGGTTACCACCGGTCGCGAGGCATACCGCCGACCGGATGGAATCGCGATCGTCCCCGCGGCGCTGCTCGGACCGTGATGCCCCTTCCCCGAGTCCCGCAGCCACTAAGATGGCCCAGTGAACCTGCGTTTGTATGACACCGCGACCCGATCGCTGCGGGAGTTCGTCCCACTTGAGCCGGGCAAGGCGTCGATCTACCTGTGCGGCGCCACCGTGCAGGCCCCCCCGCACATCGGGCACATCCGCTCGGCGGTGAATTTCGACATCTTGCGCCGGTGGCTCACCCATTGCGGCTACGAAGTCACCTACGTGCGCAATGTCACCGACATCGACGACAAAATCCTGGGCAAATCGGCCCAGGCGGGCCGGCCGTGGTGGGCGTGGGCCGCCGAGAACGAGCGCGCGTTCAGCCAGGCCTACGACACCCTCGGCTGCCTGCCACCCACCTACGAGCCGCGCGCCACCGGCCACGTGCCGGAGATGATCGAGCTGATGCGCCGGCTGATCGACGCCGGGCACGCCTACGCCGTCGGCGGCGACGTGTACTTCGACGTGCGCTCGTTCGCGCGGTACGGCGCGTTGTCGGGCCAGCAGCTGGACGCGATGCAGCCCGCCGGGGACACCGAGGGCGAGGAGCGCAAACGCGACCCGCGTGATTTCGCGCTGTGGAAGGCGGCCAAACCGGACGAGCCGGCCACCGCGTCCTGGCCCACCCCCTGGGGCCGGGGTCGGCCGGGCTGGCACCTGGAATGCTCGGCGATGGCCACCAAATACCTCGGCGCGACGTTCGACATCCACGGCGGCGGGCTGGACCTAGTGTTCCCGCACCACGAGAACGAGCGGGCGCAATCACTGGCCGCCGGCGACGGCTTCGCCCGCTATTGGCTGCACAACGCCTGGCTCACCATCAGCGGCGAGAAAATGTCGAAATCGTTGGGCAATTCGCTGCTGGTGGACGAGATCGTCAAACGCTGGCGGCCGGTGGAAGTGCGCTACTACCTGGGCGCGGCGCATTACCGCTCCAATGTGGAGTTCTCCCCCGAGGCATTGGATGAGGCCGCCGCCTCCTACGCCCGAGTGGAGGGTTTCGTCGCCCGGGCGGGCGAGCTGGTCGGCGACGCACCGGTATCGGACGTCCCGGCCGAGTTCGCAGTCCCGCCGGAGTTCGCGGCGGCCATGGACGACGATCTGGGCGTGCCCGCCGCGTTGGGCGCGCTGCACAACGCGGTCCGCGAGGGCAACACGGCGCTCGCCGCCGGGGATCGGGCCGGCGCCGCAAAGGCGTTGGGCGTGGTGGCGGCGATGACCGACGTGCTCGGCATCAACCCGCGCGAGTGGGCCGAGCCGGCCACCACCGACCTGATGGGAACCGTCCACGCGCTGGTGCAGCTGGCGCTGCGCGCGCGCCAGGACGCCCGCTCCCGCAAGGATTTCGCCGCCGCGGACTCGATCCGCGGCCAGCTCGGCGAGGCCGGGGTCGCGGTGGAGGACACCCCGCAGGGCGCGCGCTGGACGCTGAAGCCATGACCCTCAACCCGATGATGTCGCGCCCGTCGGCGCCCGTCCGGAGCGCGGGCTGATGGCCGGCAACTCCTCGCGGCGCGGCGCGGTGCGCAAGTCGAAAAAGGGCGCGCTCGTCGGCTCCGGCGGCCAGGGCCGCAAAGCGCTGCGCGGCAAAGGCCCCACCCCGCGCGCCGAGGACCGGCCCGGGCATCCGGCGGCGCGACGCGCCGCCGCGGCCCAGCGGTCGGCTGGCGGTGGGAATCCGGCCTGGGCCAAGGCAGCGGGCGGCGGCCAGGCGGCTGGCGGGAGCAAAGGCGGCGCGGGCAGGGCCGGCCGGGGCAACCCAGGCCCGGGCCGGGCCAGCGGCGACGGTCCGGAACTGCTGGTCGGGCGCAACCCGGTGGTCGAAGCGCTGCGCGCGCGGGTCCCCGCCACCGCGCTGTACGTGGCCGCCGGCATCGAGACCGACGAGCGGGTGAGCGAGGCGTTGCGCGTCGCCGGCAACCGAGGCATCGCGCTGCTGGAGATCAGCCGCGCCGAACTGGACCGGATGACCGGCGGCCTGCTGCACCAGGGCCTCGCGCTGCGCGTGCCGCCGTTCGGCTACACCGAGCTGACCGATCTGCTCGCGGTGGCGCGCGAGTCGGCCACCGCCCCGCTGCTGGTGGCGCTGGACGGGGTCACCGATCCGCGCAACCTGGGCGCGGTGATCCGCTCCGCGACAGCGTTCGGGGCGCACGGCGTGCTGCTGCCCGGGCGACGGGCGGCCGGGGTGACCGCGGTGGCCTGGCGGGCCTCGGCGGGGACCGCGGCGCGCATGCCGGTGGCGCAGGTGACCAACCTGACGCGCGCGCTCCGCCAATGCCAGGACGCCGGGCTGCTGGTCGCCGGGCTGGACGCGGACGGCTCGGTGTCGCTGGACGATCTGGATGTCGCGCCCGACCCGCTGGTGGTCGTGGTCGGCTCCGAGGGGCGCGGGCTGTCCCGACTGGTCGGCGACACCTGCGACCTGACGGTGTCGATCCCGATGCCCGGCGCGGCCGAGTCGTTGAACGCATCGGTGGCGGCCGCGGTCACGCTGGCGGAGATCGCCCGCCGCCGGCGCTCAGCCCGATAGCCCGCCCGTCATCGGGGCTTGACCCGCAGCACGCATTTCGCGGTCTTGCCGCCGGAGACGGTCCGCACGGTGATCGTCACCTTGCCGGGCCGCTTCGCGGTGATCACGCCGTTGGCGTTGACGATGGCCACCCGCCGGTTCGATGACGACCAGCGCACCGCCTTGTTGGTCGCGCCGGCCGGCGACACCGTCGCGCGCAGGCGGAGTCTCGCTCCGACGGCGAGGGTCGCGCTCTTCTTGCTCAGCCGCACCGCGCTGACCGGTCGCCGAACCGTCACCTTGCACTTGGCGGTCTTGCCGCCATCAGCGGTCTTGGCGGTTATCGTCGCCGTCCCAGAGGCCTTGCCAGTGACCACGCCGGTGGAGCTGACCGAAGCGACCCGGGGGTTGGACGATGACCAGTCCACCTTCTTGTTGGTTGCCGCGGCCGGCCGCACGGTCGCCGTCAAGGCCAGTCTCTGCCCGGTCTTGACCGTGGCCGTCGCGCGGTTCAAGCCAACGGCCGCGACCGGCACCCGGGCCGGCCCGGCGGCGCTCGATCCGGCGCCACCCGGCGTCGTGGCACCAGACGCGGCACCGCTCGAGCCAGTTCCTGACGCTGCCGGGCTCGGCTTGGCGCTGCTGGGCGCGCCAGTCCCCGACGACACACCGCTGGATCCCGCGGATCCGGTCCCGCTCGATCCGGCGCCGCCGGATCCCGTCTTGCTGGGAGCGGTGCTGCTGGGAGCGGTGCTGCGCGGAGCGGTGCTGCTGGGAGCCGCGCTGCTCGACGCGGCGCCACCCGACCCCCCGCCGCCTGCCCCCGCCGCCGCCAGCGCGGCCAGGTGCGCCTGGTAGGTCAGGCCCTCGCCGGCTCGGGGCGCGTAGCTATTCCCGGTGAACAGCGCGTAGCTCTGCGTGTCGTTCCACCACGCCCACGGCAGGTACCCGATGCCGGCCGAGTCCGCCCACGCCATCGCGCCTGCGAAATAACCTGGATTGCCCGTCTCGTAGCCGACCTCGGTCATCAGCACCGGCACCTGCGCCGCCACTTGAGCGATCTGCGAGTTCCAGCACGAGGCGTTCGAGCAGCCCTGACCGTCGTAGTTGTGCCAGGACGCCACCAGCTGCGAATCGTTCGGCCGGTGCGCCAGCCACCCGGTCAGGTCGTTGGCATAGTTCAAACCAGCCAGCAGGATCGGCTGGCCAGCGCCCGCGCCGCGCACCGCAGCCACCAGCGCGGCCATGCCGGTCGCGGTGAACGTGGACCCGTTCAGCGACTCGGTGTCGGGCGCGTTGGGCAGCGAGCAGCCGCCGTCGCGCCAACACGACCAGCTCAGCGAGTAGGAGCCGCGCGAGTACGGCTCGTTGAACAGGTCGAACATCACCGACGGGTCGGCCCGGTAGGCCGCCGCCACCGAGGCCCAGAATTGCGCGGACTGATCATCGGCCATCGGCCACTGTCCGTCGACCGCGCGGGTCCCAGCGGGCGCGGTCCAATGCAGGTCGAGGATCGCCACCATGCCGGCGGCGTGCACCGCGTCCACCCGCGCCTGCACCCGCGCCCGGTACTGCGCCGCCGTGCCCGAGGTCGGCGCGCCGTCAACCCCGAGCCAGCAATCCTGGTTGAGCGGGATCCGCATCACGTCCATGCCCCAGGAGGCCGCCGCCGCCATCGACGCCGGGTCGGAGGATGGGGTCCAGCCCTGCACGCAGGAGTACTCCAGGTCCGGCCAATTCGCCCCGCGCGGGGTCCACACCGCCCCGGTCCGGGAGTCGACGAGATGGTTGCCGACCACCTTCGGCTGGACTGGGCCGGTCAGCGCGGCGTCCGCGCCCTGCGCCCGGGTGAAAGCGACGACGACCGCACCCGCGACCACCGCGACGGCGAGCAGCGCCGCCCAGAACCTGCGGGCGCTGGCCCGCGCGCGCATCATCGCTGTCATACCAGCCCGGCCTCCCATCTGCGCGCAACTTACTACATCCTGGCGTCCGCGCGCCACGGGCAGATCACCTCCGGTCGGGCCGCGCGACGCCGGGGACGACCAGGCCGGTCTCATAGGCGACGATCACCAGCTGCGCCCGGTCCCGCGCGCCGAGCTTGGTCATGGTCCGGTTGACGTGCGTCTTGGCGGTCACCGGGCTGATGAACAGCCGCGCCGCGATCTCCTCGTTGGACAGGCCC
>WQZC01000146.1 GCA_009780925.1 Actinomycetes bacterium
GCTCGGGCATCCGCGCCCACTCGGCGTTGGCCAGCGCCACCTTCGCCCAGGTCTCGTCGTCGGCGTCGGCCAGCACGAGCGCGGCGCGCGGCGGAGCCGGGGAGGCCGCGTCGGACCGCAGGGCCGAGCCGTCGCGCGGCGGTGGGAGCGCGCCGTCGGATGGCGCGGGCGACGCCGCCGGCGCGCCGACAGTCACCCGGCGGCGGGAGATCGGCTCACCGCTCGCGGCATACCCGACGACGCTGACCGTGTGCGCGCGGACGGCCCCCGCCGATGGCTCCGGCGCGGGCTCCCGGACCAGCGCTCCGTCGGTGTCCACGCGCAACGTGTCCACGCCCGCGCTGCGCAGCCATCCGTCCGCCCACGCCGGCAGCCCGGCCGCGCCGACGCCCGTCCACGCCGCGATCAGGTCGCCGAAACGCGCGTTGCCGTACGCGTGCGCGGCGAAATGGCGGCGCAACCCGGATAGGAACGTCGCATCGCCCAAGTGGGCGGCGAGCTGGGCCAGCACCGAGGCCCCTTTGGCGTAGGAGATGCCGTCGAAATTGGTCAACGCGCGGGCGGTGTCCGCCGCGCCGTTGCCGGCCACCGGGTGGGTCGACGGGCGGCGGTCCGCGGCGTACCCCCACGCCTTGCGGTCGATCCCGAAGTCGACCCACGACGGATAGTCGGTGACCTCGTCGCAGACCCGGTTGCCGAGGTACTCGGCGAAGGACTCGTTGAGCCACAGGTCGTCCCACCAGCGCATCGTCACCAGGTCGCCGAACCACATGTGCGCCATCTCGTGCGCGATCGTGCTGGCCCGGCGGGTCAGCTCGGCGTCGGTGACCCGGGAGCGGAACAGCAGCGCGTCGTCCAGCGTGACGCAGCCCGCGTTCTCCATCGCGCCGGCGTTGAAGTCGGGCACGAACGCCTGGTGGTACTCGCCCCACGGGTAGCGGATGCCGAACAGCCGGTGGAACTCGTCCAGGCAGTCCCCGGTCAGCGCCAGCAGGGCGGGCGCCTGCGCGTCCAATTCCGCGGCCCGCGACGCCCGGGCGTGCAGCGCGAGCGGGATCCCGTCGTGGACCGCCGTCGCGGTGCGGTACGGCCCGGCGATCAGCGTCACCAGGTAGCTCGAGAGCGGGTGCTCGGTCGCCATCCGCCAGTGCCCCGGGGCGATCCGGCGGGCCGGCGCGTTCCCGGCCACGGTCCATTCGGGCGGGCAGACGACCTCCATCGTCCAAACCGCCTTCAGGTCCGGCTGGTCGAAGCAGGCGAACCAGCGGGGCGCGGCGTCCAGGAACGACATCGCGTACAGGTAGCGCTGCCCGTCGGCGGGGTCGGTGTGCCGGTGCAGCCCCTCGCCGTCGTTCGAGTAGCGCATGGTCGCCTCGACGACCAGCTCGTTGTCCGCGGCGAGGCCGGAGAGCTCGATCCGCCCGTCCACGCACTCTGCGGTCAGCGCCTCCCCGTTCAGCGTCACCCGACGCAGCTGGTGCGGTTTCAGATCGACGAACGTGGCCGCGCCGGGGCGCGCGGTGAACCGCGCGGTTGTCGTCGCGGAGAAGGTGTCGCCGGCATCGGTCAGGTCCAGCCGCACGTGGTAGGAGGCGACCGTGATGGTCTCGGCGCGCTGTTGGGCTTCCACTTGGGTCAAGGCGGGCATGCATGGACGTTAGCGCTCGACCGACACGGGGCGAACGCCCGCGCCGGGGAGCCCGGCTGCTTGGCCGCGCGGATGTGGGGGCTGCGCCACACTGGTTCGGTGCGGGTGTCGATCTGGGTGCGGCCGGGCTCGCGCTCGCCCGGCGTGGGCGGCGCGCGCGATGGCGCGCTGGTGGTCCGGGTGCGTGAGCGCGCAGTCGACGGCAAGGCGACCGAGGCCGCGCTGGCGGCGCTCGACCAGGCGCTCGGCCTGCCCCGGGGGACGGCCCGGCTCGTCGCCGGGGCGACGAGCCGGCGCAAACTCGTCGAGCTGCCCGACTCGGCCGCCGACCCGGTCGCCGCCCTGCTGGCGTTTGAGTGATCGGCCATCGGGTGGCGCGCGCCCGCCGGACGGATCCACGGTCCACGTGACGGTTCGGGGCTCAGCCGTCCCAGCGTCCGTTGGCGGAGCAGATGTCGTGCCGCGTGCTTGGTCTTGTGTGACGCGGCACGAGAGACACTGACCGCGCTCTTGCTGGCGCAAGGACTCCGACCAACCGCCAAGGGCGGCCATGTCGCGATTGAGCTGGCGATATCGGCGCAGTTCACGGCGCCACCGCCAAGTGAAGCTTTCCGTCCGTTCTGTCGCATGCGAAACACGCGCAACCAGAATGAGTGCGATCACATCACCAACGTTGATGCGGATCTTGTGCGCGCTGACCACGTGCTGGCGGCCAGAATAACCGAAGTCGCTTCTGTCCTGCTGCCCGAACTGCCAGTGTTCACCGGCTGACGACCCAATCCGCTGTCCCGGTTCCCCGCGCGTGCCAGCCGCCTGCTCGGTGTCGCCCGATTCGAGCTGAACCCCGTGATCAGGTGTCTGATTGCCTGTTCATCGCCCGCCGCCGGCTCAAGTCACTCGTCTACGAGCCCCAGGAGAACGGGAGCGCGTCAGGACGGGCGGGTCGGCGACAGGTCGCTGCACGCGGTGGCGGCCGCGCGCAGCCCGTTGATGCGCGTCGCCTCGGCGCCATGGACCGGTGCCGCGACTCCGGTTGCGCCGATGCGCGCCGGGGCGAAGCGGGCGGCCACCACCTTGCCGCGATCGAAGGTCAGCGTGAGCACCCCGGTGTCGTTCTGATTCGGCGGGCCCTCCTCCCACCATAAGAAGTTGCCCAACCCATAGTCGACGTACGTCCCGTTGGGCAGCCAGCCGGAGCCCTGGATCACGTGGGCGTGCGAGCCGACCACGGCCGCCGCGCCGGCGCGGGCCAGCTGCGTCGCCAGCGTCTGCTGGTCGGCGTCCATGCAGGAGCTGTTCTCGGTGCCCCAGTGCAGGTACACGATGGTGACGTAGCCGGCTTTGGCCGCGGCGCGCACCGCCGCGATCAGCCGGGGCGCGTCTTGGCGCGCGTTGGCCACCCCGGGTTCGCCCGCGCCGGCGCTGAACAGCGACAGCGTGGTCTCGTCTTGCACCTGATCAGCGGCGAAGACGGCGATCCTGGCCCCGTTGATGGTGGTGGTGTAGGGCTTGAAGGCGGCGTCGGCGTTCGCCCCGACGCCGATCACCGGGAAACCGGACGCCTTGATCGCGTGGAGGGTGTCGGCGAGCCCGACGTCTCCGAAGTCCACCGCGTGGTTGTTCGCCTCGGTGGCCACGTCCACGCCCGCGTCGCGCAGCGCGGTCAGCGCTGTCGGGTCGGTGCGGAAATGGAACTCTTTGGCCTGCGGCGTGCCACGGGTGGTGATCGCCGTCTCCAAATTGACCATCGTCAGATCGGCTGCCGCCAGCCCCGGCTCGGCCTGGTCGAACACGGTCGCCGGGTTCGCCGCCAGCCGTCGGGCGGTGCGCTCCATGAAGTGCACGTCGCCGGCGAAACTGACCGTGAACCGCTGGCTGGGCGCCGCTGGCGCGCGCGTCGGAGTCCCCGCGGTCTGGGACGCGGCGGGCGCCGCCGACTGCGCGGTGGCGCCTGGCGTGCCGGCTCGACCCGGTCCGACCGGGCGCACCGCGCACCCGCTCAGCACGGACGCGAGCGCCGCGAGACAAACAAGCAAGCGTAACCAGCGGGAACGGGCCACGACCACTAACATTCCAGACGTCAATCCGATCACGCATAGGAGCCCACCGTGCCCGCCAGCCTGTCGCCCGCAGCCGTCCGTTCCGTCCGGGTAGCGGCCGGCACGACCGCCGCCGACGCGCTGCGCGAAGCCGGCGTCGAGCTGACCGGCCCGAACGGCGCGGTGGTCGTGCGCGACCTAGCCGACGGGGCGTTGCGCGACCTGGGCTGGGCGCCGGAAACCGACACCGACGTCGAGCCGGTCGCCGCGAACTCCCCGGACGGGCTGGCGGTGATCCGGCACTCGACCACCCACGTGATGGCCCAGGCCGTGCAGGACCTGTTCCCGGGCACGCTGCTCGGCATCGGCCCGCCGGTGGAGAACGGTTTCTATTACGACTTCCTGCCGGCGCGCCCGTTCACCCCCGAGGACCTCGCCGCGATCGAGAAACGGATGGCGCAGATCGTCAAGGACGGCCAGCGCTTCGCCCGTCGGCCCATCGATGACGACGACGCGCGCGCGGAGCTGGCGCACGAGAAGTTCAAGCTGGAGCTGATCAAGGACAAGAGCCACGCCACCGATGAGGCGGCGGTCGAGGTCGGCGCGGGCGGGCTGACCATGTACGACAATCTGGACGCCAAGACCGGCGCGCGCATCTGGACCGACCTGTGCCGCGGCCCGCACCTGCCCACCACCCGTCGCATCCCGGCGTTCAAGCTGATGCGCAGCGCCGCCGCGTACTGGCGCGGAAACCAGGCCAACGAGCAGCTGCAACGGCTGTACGGCACCGCCTGGGCGAGCAAGGACGACCTCAAGGAGTATCTGCGCCTGCTCGAGGAGGCGGCCAAGCGCGACCACCGCAAGCTCGGCGCGGAACTGGACTTGTTCAGCTTCCCCGACGAGCTCGGCCCCGGCCTGCCGGTCTTCCACCCCAAGGGCGGGGTCATCAAACGGGAGATGGAGGACTACGTCCGGGCGCGCCACATCGAAGAGGGCTTCGACTACGTGGGCACCCCGCACATCACCAAGGACGGGTTGTTCCACACCTCCGGCCACCTGCCCTACTACGCCGACACGATGTTCCCGCCGATGGAGCTGGAAGGGGTGAAATACCAGCTCAAGGCGATGAACTGCCCGATGCACAACCTGATCTTCGCCTCGCGCGGCCGGTCCTACCGCGAGTTGCCGCTGCGGCTGTTCGAGTTCGGGCACGTGTACCGCTACGAGAAGTCCGGTGTGGTGCAGGGCCTGACCCGGGTGCGCGGCCTCATCCAGGACGACTCGCACAGCTATTGCGCCCCCGAGCAGGCGCCGGACGAGGTCAAGCACCTGCTGAACTTCATGCTGTCCGTGCTCCGCGATTTCGGGCTGTCCGACTTCTACCTGGAGCTGTCCACCCGCGACGACGCCAAGAAGGACAAGTTCGTCGGCTCGGACTCGGACTGGGCCACCGCGACCGCGATCCTGGAGCAGGTCGCCGCCGAGACCGGGTTGGACTATGTGCCCGACCCCGGCGGCGCGGCGTTCTACGGACCGAAGATCAGCGTGCAGGCCCGGGACGCCATCGGCCGGACCTGGCAGATGGGCACCGTGCAGTACGACTTCAACCAGCCGGCTCGCTTCGGGCTGGAGTACCAGGCGGCGGACGGCACACGGGTGCAGCCGGTGATGATCCACTCGGCGAAGTTCGGGTCGATCGAGCGGTTCATCGGCGTGCTAACCGAGCACTACGCCGGCGCGTTCCCGGCCTGGCTGTCCCCGGTTCAGGCCATCTTGATCCCGGTTTCCGAGCAGCAGTGCGACTACCTGTTCGCGGTGGCCGCTCAGCTTAAGAAGGCCGGCATCCGGGCCGAGGTCGACGACTCGGACGAGCGCATGCAGAAGAAGATTCGCACCGCGCAGAAGGCCAAGGCGCCGTTCATGCTCATCGCCGGGGCCACTGACGCAGACGCCGGTGCGGTCTCGTTCCGCTATCGCGACGGCACGCAGCGCAACGGCATTCCGGTGGCGGCGGCTGTGGCCGAGATGGCCGACTTCATCGCTCGGCGGGTGAACGATTCGCCGACCGCCGCGAGGTTCGCGCAATGACCCCGTCTGTGATTGCCGCATGCCGTGGTTGCCGCATGCCGTGGTTGCCGCACGCTGGGGGGACCGCGCCGTGGTGACCGCATGCCGTGGTGACCACAAATGGTGCGGACCGCGCGCCGCAGGGACCTCATTTCGTGATGATCAAGCGTTCTCGCCAAGACACTTGGCGGTTTCGCATGATCACTCCGGGCGCACTCCCTCCGGGCGCGATGATCATGCGGATGCGCCAAGGCTTTGAGCGGATCCGCATGATCATCACGAGGATTGGGGCCGGCTGGAGGGTTGGGGCCGGACGGCGGGTTGGGGCCGGCTGGAGGGTTGGAGCTGGATGGAGGGGCGCGCCATGAGTGAGCCGGAGATTCGCCCGGCCGGTGAGTTCGCCGGTGCCCCCGACGGGTTCGGCCGGCTGTGGATGCCGCATCGGATGGCCTACATCCAAGGCGAGAACAAGCCGGCCAGCGGCTCGGCGGGGGAGGAGTGCCCGTTCTGTCGAATCCCAACCGGCGACGACGACGCCGGGCTGATCGTCGCGCGCGGGAGCGAGGTGTACGCGGTGCTGAACCTCTACCCGTACAACACCGGGCACCTGCTGGTGGTGCCGTACCGCCACGTCGCCGACTACCCGGAGCTGACCGACGCGGAGACCGCCGAGCTGGCCGCGTTCACCCAGGCGGCGATGCGCGCCATCCGCGCGGCGATGGGGCCGCAGGGCTTCAACATCGGCATCAATCAGGGTGAGGCCGGGGGCGCCGGGATTGCGGCGCACCTGCACCAGCACATCGTGCCGCGCTGGATCGGCGACACCAACTTCGTGCCGGTGGTCGCGCGAACCCGCGTGCTGCCGCAGCTGCTGGCCGACACCCGCGCGCTGCTCGCCCAAGCCTGGGACAGCGGGGTGGGGCGCGAGCCGCTGCGGGACGGGGCGGCTGGGGACACGTCGGCTGGGGACAGCGGAGCGGACCGTGAGCC
>WQZC01000147.1 GCA_009780925.1 Actinomycetes bacterium
GCGCGCCCAGCCCCTTGGACAGGCACACCGACACCGTGTCGAAGCCCGCCGCCAGCTCGGCCAGCGGCACCCCGGTGGCCACGTGGGCGTTCCACAGCCGCGCGCCGTCCAGGTGCGCGGCGAGGCCGTTCTCCGCGGCCAGCGCCAGCACCTCGCGCACCACCGGCAACGGCTGCACGGTGCCCCCGCCGAAGTTGTGCGTGTTCTCCACCTCGATCGCCACCGTGGACACCATGAACGGACCCGCGTCCGGGGCGATCAGCTCGCGCACCGCGGCCGGATCCACGAGCCCGCGCTGGCTCGGGCGCCAGGAGCGGAAAGTGATGCCCGACAGCGCCGCCGCCGCGCCCAGCTCGGCCCGCGCCACATGGGCCAGCGGGTCGCAGACCAGCTCCTGCCCGGGCGCGACCAGCATCCGCATGCCCAGCTGGTTGCTCATCGAGCCGGACGGGACGAACAACCCGGCCTCGAACCCGAGCAGCTCGGCGACCTCGAGCTCCAACGCGTTGACCGTCGGGTCCTCGCCGTACACGTCGTCGCCGACCTCCGCGTCGGCCATCGCCGCGCGCATCCCCGGCGTCGGACGGGTCACCGTGTCCGACCGCAAATCCACCACTGCGACGTGGCCCGGCTCGCTCATCGCTCGCTCCTTGGACTCATTGCTCGCTCCTTCGTCGTTCCGCGACGACATGCTCGGCGACTAGGCGCTCCGCCACCCGGAACGCCAGCTCCAACGACTGCTCATTGTTCAACCTGGGGTCGCACGCCGTCTCGTAGCGGCGGCGCAGGTCGGCCGGGGTCAGCTCGGCGGTGCCCCCGACGCATTCGGTCACATCCGCGCCGGTCAGTTCGACGTGCAGCCCGCCGGGGTGCGTGCCGGTCGCCGCGTGCGCGTCGAAGAACCCGTCCACCTCGTCGATGATCCGGTCCAGGTGGCGCGTCTTGACGCCCCCGCCGACCCGCTCGTCGTTGCCGTGCATCGGGTCGCACTGCCACACCACCTGGTGGCCGGTCGCGGCCACCTTCTCCACGATCGGCGGCAGCGCGTCCCGCACCCGGGTGTTGCCCATCCGGGCGATCAGCGTCAATCGGCCCGGCACGCCGTCCGGATCCAACCGCTCCACCAGCTCGGCCGCGTACCCCGGCTCGGTCGTCGGGCCGAGCTTCACCCCGATCGGATTGGCGATGCGGGACACGAAATCCAGATGCGCCCCGTCCAGCTGCCGGGTGCGCTCGCCCACCCACAGGAAATGACCGGACAGGTCATACGCCCGGCCATCCTCGAGTCGGGTCAGCGCCCGCTCGTACTCCAAGATCAGCGCCTCATGCGAGGCGTACAGGTCCACCCCGTCCAGCGCCGCGTCGCGCACCCCGCAGGCCCGCATGAACCCCATCGCCCGATCGATCTCCGAGGCCAGCTGCTCGTAACGCGCGCCGGTGTCGGTGCTGCGCGCGAACGCGGTGTTCCACGCGTGCACCCGGACCAGCGACGCCAACCCGCCGGCGGCGTAAGCCCGCAACAGGTTCAACGTGGTCGCCGACGCCGAATAGGCGCGCAGGATCCGGCTCGGATCCGGGGTCCGGTCGCCGTCCAGATCGTTGACCATGTCGCCGCGGTAGGACGGCCGGCCGGTGGAGTCCCGATCGGCGGAGCGGGGCTTGGCGTACTGCCCAGCCATCCGGCCCACCTTCACCACCGGCATCGACGCGCCGTAGGTGAGCACCACCGCCATCTGCAGCAAGACCCGCACCTTGCCGGCGATGTCCGCCTGCGAGGAGGTGGCGAACGTCTCGGCGCAGTCCCCGCCCTGCAGCAAGAACGCCTCGCCGCGCGCCACCGCCGCCAGCCGGTCGAGCAACTGGTCGACCTCGTTGGCCACCACCAGCGGCGGCCGGGTGGCCAACGCCGCCGCGGCCTCGCGCAGCGCGCGCTCATCCGGCCAGGCCGGCTGCTGCGCCGCCGGCAGCGCGCGCCACGCGTCCAGCCCCAGTTCCTCGCCCGTCCGCTCGTCGGTGGAGGCTCGCTGGACCCGGGAGGAACTCACCCGACCGAAACCCCCGCTTCGGCCTCGCCACGGCTCACCCGACCGATACCCCCGCTTCGGCCTCGCCATGCCTCACCCGACCGATACCCCCGCTTCGGCCTCGCCATGCCTCACCCGACCGATACCCCCGCTTCGGCCTCGCCATGCCTCACCCGAAGAAGACCTCCGCTTCGGCGTAGCGCTCCAGCGGAACCGTCTTGAGGGTGTCCGTGGCGGCGTTCAGCGACACCCGGACGATGTCCGTGCCGCGCAGCGCGACCATCTTGCCCCAATCGCCGTCATGCACCGCGTCGATCGCCTCCAGGCCGAATCGGGTGCCCAGCACCCGGTCGAACGCCGTTGGCGAGCCGCCGCGCTGGACGTGGCCGAGCACCACGGTGCGGGCCTCGTGCCCGGTGCGGTCCTCGATCTGCCCGGCCAGCCAATCCGCCACGCCGCCCAGGCGCACATGCCCGAACGCGTCCAACCCCTTGTCGGCCAGGACGTTCTCCCCGCCATCCGGGGTCGCGCCCTCGGCCACGACGACGATCGGCGCCATGCCGAGCGCGAAGCGGCTGTCCACGTGCTGGCAGACCTTCTCCAGCGAGAACGGCACCTCCGGAATCAGGATCGCGGCCGCGTCGGCGGCCATCCCGGCGTGCAGCGCGATCCAACCGGCGTGCCGCCCCATCACCTCGACGATCAGCGCGCGGTGGTGCGACGCGGCCGTGGTGTGCAACCGGTCGATCGCCTCCATCGCGATGTTGACCGAGGTGTCGAAACCGAAGGTGTAGTCGGTCGCGTTCAGGTCGTTGTCGATCGTCTTGGGCACCCCGACCACGTGCGCGCCCCGCTCGTGCAGCCGGGCGGCCACGCCGAGGGTGTCCTCGCCGCCGATGGCGATCAGCGCGTCCACGCCCATCTCCGCCAGGTTCTGCTTGATCCGCTCCACGCCGCCGTCAATCTTGATCGGGTTCGTGCGCGACGTGCCGATGATCGTGCCGCCGCGCGCCAGGATGCCGCGCACCTCGGCAACGCCGAGCGGCGTGGTCAGCTTCTCCAACGGGCCGCGCCAGCCGTCCTGAAAACCCACGAACTCGTGGCCGTAGGCGCCGGTGCCCTTGCGCACCGCGCCACGGATGACCGCGTTCAGTCCTGGGCAGTCGCCGCCGCCGGTGAGCACTCCGATCCGCATCAGTCTTTTCCTTCCTGACTACCGGATGTGCGGTGGCACACCCGCACCGGCAACCCTATCGGTGGCCGGCCGTCGGATGGCGGCACTCACCCGGAACGCGCCGCCTCGATCGCCCGCCAGCGGGCCAGATTGTGCCGCGCGTCGGCGAGCGCGTCGTGCTGATCCGGCCCCGCTTCGGGCAACGGCGGCGCGCCGGCGTCCTCCCAACGCTGCCGCAACTCGTGGGTGAAGCGCGGCAGCGCCGTCGGCAAGGCCCGCATGTCGCCCCACAGCTGGGCGAGCACCACATGGTCGTAGGCCGACATCCACGCCCACAGCTCGACCGGTTCGCAGGATGCGGTCAAGAAGTCGTACAGCTCGGCCCGGATCCGCTCCCGAGAGCGCCACGCCGGGTCCGCCGGCGGCGGCAGCTTGTCCAGCACACGACGGCGCACCCACGCGTTGGCCCGTGCCGGATCGAACTCGGTGGAGATGGCGTAGTACTCCCGGCCCGTCTCGTCAACGACCCCGATCGAGACCAACTCGATCGTCCGTCCGTCCTCGACGAACTCGCAGTCGTAGAAGTACCGCACGCCGGCAAGGCTACGAGACCCGGGGGCGGTCCGATGCGGCGGAGCCGGTCACTTCGCCTTCGCGTTCTTCACCGACGCCGCGTAGACGTCGACGTACTCCTGCCCGGACAGCTCCTCCAGCGCGCGCATGATCTCGTCGGTGATTTCCCGCTCCACGGCCCGGTCCCGAGCCCGGTCGCCACCGCCGGACTCCGCCACGAGCCGGGAGAAATCCAGCGGCGCGCCGAACACCACTCCCGGGCGCGGGCGCAGCTTGGGCAGGGGTCTCCCGGGCGGCTGGATCGCCGCCGTGTTGACCATCACGCAGGGGACGACCGGCGCGCCAGAGCGCAGCACCATGCGCGCGACCCCGGTCTTGCCCCGGTACAGCCGCCCGTCCGGAGATCGCGTGCCCTCCGGGTACATGCTCAACAGATTCCCGCCGCGCAACACGCGAACCCCGGTGTTGATCGCCGCCTCGGCCGCGCTCGCGTCAGTGCGATCGATCGGCACCGCGCCGACGCCACTGAAGAAGACCTTCGAGATCCAGCCCTTCACCCCGGGCGAGGTGAAGTACTCCGCCTTGGCCAGGAAGGTCACCCTCCGGCGCAGCATCACCGGCATGAAGAACGAGTCGCAAAACGACAGGTGGTTGCTGGCCAGGATCGCGGGCCCGCGTTTCGGGACGTTCTCCCGACCACGCGCCCACGGCCGCCACAACACGCGCAGCAGCGGTCCGAGCCAAGTGAACTTAGCGATCCAGTAGAGCAACCGGGCCTCCGCCGTGATGGGTACCGTGTCTGTGGTCAATGCTGCCGTAGTCGCCACCACGCTGTGGCGACTGACGGCGCCCAATAATACGAACCGATGACGAGGTGGCCGATGCCGACGCTCTCCGGCGCCGAGGAGTTCCGCGCCGACGGCGGCCCGGTCGGGGTGGTGCTCAGCCACGGATTCACCGGCACGCCAGCCAGCATGCGCCCCTGGGCGCGCCACCTGGCGGACGCCGGGCACGCGGTGCGCGTCCCGTTGCTGCCGGGCCACGGCACCTCGTGGCGGGACCTGGCCAACACCGCCTGGCCTCAGTGGTACGACGCGGTCGAACAGGCCTACCTGGAGCTGGCCGGCCAGTGCGCGCACGTGTTCGCGGCAGGGCTGTCAATGGGGGGCACGCTGGTCACCCGGCTCGCTGAGCGACAGCCGGTGGCCGGGCTGGTGCTGGTCAACCCATCCTTCGGCACGACGCGCCCCGGCGCGCGGTTCGCGCGCGTCATCGCGCCGCTGGCGCCGTCCGTGGCCGGCCTCGGCGGCGACGTCAAGAAGCCGGGCGCGTCCGAGCACGGGTACGCGCGCACACCGCTGCGCGCGTTCGCCTCGCTGCGCCAGCTGTGGGCGGTGACGCTGGCGGACCTGCCGCGAGTGACGGCCCCAATACTCGCGTACCGCAGCCGGGTCGATCACGTCGTCGAGCCGCTGTCCGGACGGCTGCTGCGCGAGCGCGCGACCGCCACCCACGTGCGCGAGGTCATCCTGGAAAACAGCTACCACGTCGCCACCCTGGACCACGAGGCGCCGATGATCTTCGCCGGCAGCGTCGAGTTCATCGACGAAGTGCTGGGCGGCGGAAGGTGACCCGCCCCGACGACCCCGCCGCGCCCGACCCCGATCGCGCCACCCGGCCCTTGGCTGACCTGTCGGCTGCTTCCTACCTGGCGCTGGTGGACGTCGACCCCGCCCTCGGGGCCGAGTTGATCGTCGCGCTGCACCGCGCCCGGATCCCCGCCTACCTGGACCTGTCCGCCACCGGCGCCGCCTCGTCGGCCCGCCTGTTCGTGGCCACCGAGGACCGCGCCGACGCCCGAACCGTGGTTGCGGCCGTCACCCGCGGGGCGGGCCCCGGCGCGATCTGCGAACCGGTGGACGAGGTGGACACCGAGGCGCGGTTCACCGAGCTCATCGCGGACTGGCACGTCGACACGATCAACGCCATCCGGACCGCCGAACGCGACCTGACCACGCAAGACGCCGACTGGCGGGCGCGGCTGCGGCCGCCCGAGAACGCCGACGAGGACGTCGTCGAGCACTACCAGCCCCCGGCCCCGCCGCCACTGCCGAGGCTGTCCGCGCAGACGGTGGGCGCGCTGGTGATCATCGGCCTGGCCATCGCGGTGCTCGCCGTCGGCGGCCGGCTGCTGGCGCTGCCCACCTCGACCACGTTGTTCATCGGTGTGACCGGGATCCTGGCGGGCGCGGGGATGCTGGTCATGCGCCTGCGCGACCAACCGCCGGACCCGGAGGAGGAAGAGGACGACGGCGCGGTGCTGTGACCGGCGCGGTGCTGGGACCGGCGCGGTGCCTGAGTCCGCGCTGGTCGCGCGTGGTTCACGCCCGGACGCCGACCTGGAAATGAACGTGCCGGTGCGGGTCTACGTACCATCAGTCTTATATAACGGCCTACTGCCCTGGTATTGGACAGAAGGTTATGGCGACGCACCAAGATCACGCGTGCTCAGGTCTCCGCGATGAAGGGCAGGGCTGACTTGGCAAGTATGGCCGAGGCATGGCCTCAGCGTGGCGCGGGGTTGGTCTTTCAGATGCGGCGATCAGGCTGCGATCAATTCAGCGTGACGCAGTTCGTCGATGATCTGGTCAGGCACGCCGAGCACGTCAAGGTGGACGATCTGACGCCCGGAATTACCGGCGACTATGTCAACCACTCTAGCCAAGAACGGATCGTCGTCATCTCCGGAAACGATCACCGCACCCGGCTGGACACGTTCAGGCTGCTCAGCCTCGTCAAGAAACGTCCACACGTAACCACTCGCATCGAGTTGATGCACATCGGCGGCAAGCGTGACCTTGGCCATCACAGTGTCCTCACGTAGTGCGGGTTAGGTTGCTCTGGCCCGAAAAACCCGAGCAACCGGCGTACGCACTTCTCATCGTAGTCGGGCA
>WQZC01000148.1 GCA_009780925.1 Actinomycetes bacterium
CCACCTCCAGAGCCAGGTTCGGTCCGGAGACGACCGCGATGCGCTCCGCCGGCGCGTCGGCCACCTCGGCGATCACCTGGCTCATCAGCTTGGCGGTGCCCAGCTCCACCCCTTTCATCAAGCTGATCAAGGTGGCGTCGCCGGGCAGCTGGGCCGCCCACCGGGTGAGGTTAGCCCGCAGGCTTTGCGCCGGGATGGCGAGGGCGACCAGTTGCGCGCCCTCCAGCGCGACCACCGGATCGCAGGTGGCCCGAATGCCGGCCGGCAGCCGAACCCCGGGCAGGTAGTCGGGGTTCTCCCGCGCCTGGTTGACGCGCGCCACCAGCTCGGGCCGGCGCCCCCACAAGGTCACCTCGCTGCCGGCGTCGCGCGCCACCTTGGCGAAGGTCGTGCCCCACGAGCCGGCGCCGAACACGGCAACCCGGGCCGGACTCGCTTCGGCCGCGCTCGCTCCGTCGCCGCCCACTCCCGCCGCGCGCGCCTCGGGCGCTCCGGCCGGGCTCACTCGGGCCTCCGCCAGTGGAAGAACTCGCCGGTCGGGGCTGGCTCGCCGCGCAACTCGGCCACCTGGTCGCGGATCGCTCGCATGATCAGGTCGGTCATCGCGCGCAACGTCTCGGGGGTGGGCGGCGCGTCGCGGAACTCGCTCAGATCCACCGGCTCGCCAACGCTGATCGCGTGGCGCGGGCGCGGGATCAGGCGCACCCGCTTGTGGTACAGGTCGAACTGCTCCTGCACTCCCCATTGCCCGACCGGGATCACCGGCGCGTCGGGGACGAGCAGCGCCAGGCGGGCGGCCCCGCTCTTGCCGGCCATCGGCCACCACTGCGGGTCACGGGTGACGGTCCCCTCCGGGTGCAGCACCACGAACTGGCCGGCGCGCACCGCCTCAGCGGCGGTCACCAAGGCCTGCTGCGCGTCCGCCGTGCCGCGCCGCACGGGCACCTGGCGCAACGCCCGGACCACGGCGCCGACCACCGGCACGCGGAAAATGCTCTCCTTGGCGAGGAACCGGGGCACCCGGCCGGCGTCGATCACGAACCGCGTGATCAGGACCGGATCGACGTGCGACACGTGGTTGATCACCATGATCGCCCCACCGCGCTCCGGGACCCGGTCCACGCCCCGGTAGCGCAACTTGAACACCACGCCCACCGGCACGTACAGCAACGCGCAGACCAGCCACCAGACGGCGTTCATCCGCTCCCCCCGACCGATGCGGCGGCGCTTCGGAAGTCTCGCCACGTGGTTGTCCTCATTTCTTTGATCGCTGATCAGCGGGCGTTGACCGAACAGTCTGCCGGATGCCAAGCCAACCACAACGCCGCCGCCGCGCGCGGCCGCACCCGGGGGCGTTGCCGGACATCCTTGCGCCAGCCTCACTCCTCGCTGTCCCTTGGATCGTCAGGGCCGAGGCGGCCAGTCCGCGCGACACCCGATGGCCTCGGGCATCTTGTTATGGCTTGTTATGTTCATGACAAGCCATAACAACGAACGAGCACCCGCCGCGCAGTCGCCCCGCGCTGCCGAGTCCAGCGCTGGGCGCGGCGGGCCACGGCACCGGGTACCGTTTCAGGCCGTGCGCTGGTCGGTTCTCGTGCCGCTGAAATCGCTGCCGGACGCGAAGTCCCGGCTGCGGGACGGCGCCGGCGAGCAGCACGGCGCGCTGGTGGCCGCCATGCGCGAGGACACCCTGGCCGCGGCCTGTGCCGCCTCCGCCCCCGCCCGGGTCATCATCGTCGCGGACCGCCCGACCGACGCGCGCCCCGAGGATGCGCAGACCACGGCGGCACTCGTGTTCGTGCAGCGCGCCGCCGGGTTGAACGCAGGCCTCGCCGAAGCCGCCGAGTTCGCCGCGACGCGCTGGCCGGCCGACGGGATCGCGGTCCTTGTGGGCGATCTGCCGGCGCTGACGGCGGCCGAGCTGGACGCGGCGCTGCGGGCGGCGTCGGGCGCGCCGCGCGGCTTCGCAAGGGACACCGGCGGCACCGGCACCACGCTGCTCGCCGCCGTCCCGGGAACCGCGCTGGCGCCCGCGTTCGGACCCGGCTCGGCGGCACGGCACCAAGCGGGCGCGATCGAGCTGCCGGCCGGCCCAGGCCTGCGTCACGATGTGGACACCCTCGGCGATCTGCGCGCAGCGCTGGCCCTGCGCCTGGGGCCGCGCACCCACGCCATCGCCGACCGGCTGTTCGGCTGACAGCCTCCCCGAGCCGTCCAGCACCAGCGCGCCGAGGTGCCGCTGGGAGCCCCCGAGACCCCGCGCGGTCGCCGGCTCAGCGCTGGCGCCGAGGTTCGCGAGACGGATCCGACGCGGCTGGCGGGGACTTCCCGGACGCGCCGCCATGGTCCATCATTAGATCCATGACATCGGAGGCGACCACGGCCCATCAGGTCGATTTCGACCTCGAGGACACGGTCCCCGCCGGCGACCTGGGCGCGGTGGCCGAGCACGTGGCCGACCTGCCCGACGATCGGTTCGGCAACCGCGAGCTGTCCTGGCTGGCGTTCAACGCCCGCGTGCTGGCGTTGGCTGAGGACCCCCGCCAGCCGCTGTTCGAGCGGATGAAGTTCCTGGCGATCTTCGCCAGCAACCTGGACGAGTTCTACATGGTGCGCGTCGCCGGGCTCAAGCGGCGCGCGGTGATGGGTCTGCAGATGGCCTCCGCCGATGGGCTGTCCCCGCGCGAGACGCTGACCGAGCTGGCGCAGCGCACCCGGGAGCTGGCCGCGCGGCACGCCCGCTGCTTCATCGACGAGATCCGCCCCGGCTTGGCCGCCGAGGGCATCACCTTCCTGCGCTGGGCCGAGCTGGACGCGGCGCAGCGGGCGCGGATGTCGGAGTACTTCCGAGACAAGGTGTTCCCGGTGCTCACCCCGCTGGCGGTGGATCCGGCGCATCCGTTCCCGTACATCTCGGCGCTGTCGATCAACCTGGCGGCGTTGGTGCGCGACCCGTCCAGCGGGGTCGAGCGGTTCGCTCGGGTCAAGGTGCCCGACAACGTGCCGCGCTTCGTCACGGTGTCCCGAAGCGCCGCCGCGGCGGAGTACCTGCCGCTGGAAGAGCTGATCTCCGCGCACATGCCGGAGCTGTTCCCCGGCATGGACGTCTCCGGGCAGCACCTGTTCCGGGTGACCCGCAACGCCGACGTCGAGGTCGAGGAGGACCGCGACGAGGACCTGCTGCAGGCCTTGGAGCGCGAGCTGATGCGCCGGCGGATCGGCCAGCCCGCCGTGCGCCTGGAAGTGGCCGAGGACATCGACGACGCGGTGCTCAGACTGCTCAAGAGCGAGATCGACCTGCAGACCGACGACGTGCTGCGGGTGCCGGGGCTGCTGGACCTGACCGCGCTCTGGCAGGTCTACGACCTGGACCGCCCAGCGCTCAAGGAGCGCCCGTTCGTGCCGGCGACCCATCCCCGGTTCGCCGAGGGCGAGACGCCCAAGTCGGTGTTCGCGACCCTGAACGACGGCGACGTGCTGGTGCACCACCCGTACGAGTCGTTCTCCACCTCGGTGCAGCGGTTCGTCGAGCAGGCGGCGGCGGACCCGAACGTGCTGGCGATCAAGCACACGCTGTACCGCACCTCGGGCGACTCCCCGATCATCGACGCGCTCGTCGACGCGGCGGAGGCCGGCAAGCAGGTGGTCGCGCTGGTCGAGATCAAGGCGCGCTTCGACGAGCAGGCGAACATCAAATGGGCCCGCGCGCTGGAGCAGGCCGGCTGCCACGTGGTGTACGGCGTGGTGGGCCTGAAGACGCATTGCAAGACCGTGCTGGTGGTGCGGCAGGAGGGCGGCCAGATCCGCCGCTACGCCCATGTCGGCACCGGCAATTACCACCCCAAGACCGCGCGGATGTACGAGGACCTCGGGCTGTTCACCGCCGACGAGGCGATCTGCGCCGACCTGACCGACCTGTTCAACGTGCTCACCGGCTATTCGCGCCAGACCGAGTACCGGTCGCTGATCGTCGCCCCGCAGCGGCTGCGGTCCGGGCTGATCGAGCGGATCGAGCGCGAGGCCGGCTTCGCCCGGGCGGGCCGGCCGGCGCACATCCAGTTCAAGACAAACCACTTGGTTGACGAGCAGACCATCGACGCGCTGTACCGCGCGTCCCAGGCCGGGGTGAAGGTGGACCTGCAGGTGCGCACCTTCTGCACCATCCGCTCCGGTGTGCCCGGGGTGTCGGAGAACATCACCACCAGGTCGATCCTGGGCCGGTTCCTGGAGCATTCCCGCATCTACTATTTCGGCGGCGACGGGAGCCCCGAGTACTGGATCGGGTCGGCGGACCTGATGCACCGCAACCTCGACCGCCGCGTCGAGGTGCTCTGCCAGGTGCGCGACCCGGCCGCGACCGCGCACATCCGGTTCTGCCTAGACGCGGCGTTCGCCGAGGACACCGCGGCGTGGGAGCTGCGCCCGGACGGGCAGTGGGTCCGCACCGGCGAGGTCGACTACCAGGAGCTGCTGATGCGACGGTTCGGTGGACGGGGCGAGCTTGTCTGAATCACCGAGCCCACCGGGCTCGTCGGGCTCATCGGGCGGTCGCGGCTCGACTGGCGCGGCCGGCGCCCCGGCTGCGGACTGGGTCGAGCGCGGCGCGGCGCCACCGGATCGGGTGATCCGGGCCGCCGGCGGACTGCTCTGGCGCGACCGGCCGGACGGCCCGCGGGTGGCGCTGGTGCACCGCCCGCGTTATGACGATTGGTCGCTGCCGAAAGGCAAACTGGACGACGGCGAGGGGAGCCTGGCGGCGGCGGTGCGCGAGGTGGCGGAGGAGACCGGGGCCGCGGTGGCGGTGTCCCGCCGCCTGCCGAGCGCGCGCTACCAGGTCGCCGGGACGGCGAAGGTCGTGGACTACTGGGCGATGCGACACCGGGCCGGCGAGTTCGTCGCGTCGCGGGAGGTGGACCGGTTGCGCTGGCTGCCGGTGGCGGCGGCGCGCGAACGGCTCAGCTACAGCCATGACCGCGCGGTGCTGGACGCCTTCGCCGCCGCGCCGGCCCCGGACGCCGTCGTGGTGTTGGTGCGCCACGCCCGGGCCGGCAAGCGCTCGGCCTGGCGCGGGGACGACCGCGCGCGCCCCTTGGATGAGCTGGGTCTGCGCCAAGCCGAGGAGCTGGCCCGATTCTTGGCCCTGTTCGCGCCGGACCGGGTGCTGTCCGCCGACCTGACCCGCTGCGCGCAGACCGTGCAACCGCTGGCGCGCCGCCTGGGCCAGCCGGTGCGGACGGCGGAGCAGTTCGCCGACGAGCGGTACTGGATCGATCCGGCGGGCGCCATGCGGGCGTTGCGGGCGCTGGCCATTCCCGGCGCGTCCGTGGTGGTGTGCAGCCAGGGGGTGACCATCCCGGCGCTGATCGCTGCGATGCGCCCGGACGCCGACCCGGCCACGCGCAAGGGGTCGTGCTGGGTGCTGGCGTTCGGGTCCGGCGCGCTGATCAGCGCCGACCACTACCCGCCGCCGGGTGAGCCGGCCAGCAGGGGATAGCGCGCTGCGGCGCCGGTCGGACCGGTCAGCGCGGGATGGCGCGCTGCGGGACCGGTCAGCGCGCGCGTTTGGCTGGGGCTTTCGCCGCGGCCCTGCCGGACGCCTTGGCGGCGACGCGCTTGGCCGGGACGGTTTTCGCGGCGGCCTTCTTCACCGGCGGCGCGAGTTGCTTCGCGCCCGAGGTGACCGCCTTGAACTCCGCGCCGGCGCGGAAGGCCGGCACCGAGGTCTGGCCGACCGCGACCGCCTCGCCGGTGGCGGGGTTGCGCGCCATCCGGGGGCCGCGCTCCCGCTTCTCGAAGATCCCGAATCCGGTGAGCGCGACCCGTTCACCGTTGACGATGTTGGCGTACACGGTCTGGATGACCGCGTCCAGCGCCTGCTGCGCCCGCTTCTTGTCGCCATCGAGTCGCTCGGCGAGCTGCTCGATGAACTGCGCCTTGTTTGGCACCTGTCCCTCCACGACGTGCGTCGGTCACGACTACTGATTCGTCCGCCACGCTAAGGCTTTCTCGCTGGCACGACAAATCGATCCGCCGCTGCGGCAGCGGATTTCCTCGCCGCCGGCTCGCGGGCGGCGGCCGCCGAGTTCCCGCCGGTTCGCGCGTCCGCTGCCGCGCGGCGCCTCTCGACCCCCGGCGCCGGTCCGCCTCATGGACCACCGCCCCGCCTCACGGGCCGCCCCGCCTCACCCAATGCGGGGATTGGGCTATGCGCAGGACGGCAGCCAGGGTTGCCGGCCGGCCTCGTGGGCGGCGATGGCGTCCTCGTGCCGCGCGGTGAGCCCGATGTCGTCTAGGCCTTCCAGCAGCCGCGCGCGGGTGTAGTCGTCCAGCTCGAAGCCGTGCGTCTGATCGGCCCAGCGCACTTGCCGGGACACTAGGTCGACGGTGACCGGGGCGGCCGGGTCGGCGTCGGCCAGGTCCCACAATTGCCGCACCACGGCCTCGTCCAGCACCACGGTCAGCAGCCCGGCCTTGAGCGAGTTGCCGCGGAAGATGTCGCCGAAGCGCGGCGAGATCACGGCTTTGAAGCCGTAGTCCTGCAGCGCCCAGACGGCATGCTCGCGGGAGCTGCCGGTGCCGAAGTCCGGCCCGGCGACCAGGATCGTCGCGCCGGCGTGGGCGGGTTGGTTCAGCACGAAGTCGGGCTCG
>WQZC01000149.1 GCA_009780925.1 Actinomycetes bacterium
AGTCGCTGCACACCACGGTGATCGGGCCGGGGGGCAAGCCGGTGGAGCTGCAGATCCGCACCCTCGCGATGCACCGCACCGCGGAGCTTGGGATCGCCGCGCACTGGAAGTACAAGGAGAGCCGGGGCGCGGCCACCGAGCCGGCGGCGGTGTCCGACGAGATGGGCTGGCTGCGCCAGCTGCTCGATTGGCAGCGCGAGGCGCAAGAACCTGAGGAGTTCTTGGACACGCTGCGGTTCGATCTGGCCGCGGCCGAGGTGTACGTGTTCACCCCCAAGGGCGAGGTGGTGTCGCTGCCGGACGGATCGACACCGGTGGATTTCGCCTACGCGGTACACACCGAGGTCGGACATCGCTGCATCGGCGCGCGGGTCAACGGCAAACTGGTGTCGCTGGAGAGCGTGCTGGCCAACGGTGACACGGTGGAGATCTTCACCACCAAGGCCGAGGGCGCCGGGCCGTCGCGCGACTGGCTGTCGTTTGTCAAGTCGCCCCGGGCGCGCACCAAGATCCGGCAATGGTTCGCCCGGGAGCGGCGCGAGGACGCCATCGACTCCGGCAAGTCAGCGCTGACCCGGGCGATGCGCAAGGCGTCGCTGCCGCTGCAACGGCTGCTCGCCGGGGACGCGCTGGTGACCCTGGCCCGGGACATGCACTACGCGGACATCTCCGCGTTGTACGCGGCGATCGGCGAGGGGCACGTGTCCGCGCAGAACGTCGTGCTCAAGCTGGTCGGGACCCTGGGCGGGATGGAGGGCGCGACTGAGGACCTCGCCGAGACCGCGCTCCCGTCGATCGACGCGCCCGCCCGGCCGGAGCGCCCCGGCGCCGGGCAAGCGGGGGTGACGGTCGGCGGGACCAGCGATGTCTGGGTGCGCCTGGCGCGGTGCTGCACCCCGGTGCCCGGCGACGACATCCTCGGGTTCGTGACCCGGGGCGGCCGGGTGTCGGTGCATCGGCGCACCTGCACCAACGCCGACGGGTTGCTGGCGCAGCCCGAGCGGCTGGTCCCGGTCGAATGGGCGCCCTCAGCGGAATCGACATTCGTGGTGTCCATAAAGGTCGAGGCGCTGGACCGGCGCCGCCTGCTGACGGATGTGAGCCGGGTGCTCGCCGACGAGCGGGTGAGCATCCTGTCCGCGTCGGTGGCCACCAACCGCGACCGGGTGGCGTTGTGCCGGTTCACCTTCGAGATGGCCGAGGCCAAGCACCTGGGCCACGTGCTGCGCGCCATCCGCAATGTGGACGGCGTGTACGACGCCTACCGGGTGCACGCCGCCAGCTGAGCCGCCGCCCGGTGAGCCGCCGCCCGGCGGATCGGTTACGGCACGGTCACCATGATCGTTGGGGTCGGGCCGATGCCCGGGGTCGGGCCGCCACCGACCACCGATGCGATCCGCACCGTCTTGAACCGCAGCGTCAGCTTGGGCGTGCCGTCAGTGGGTGAGGAGGCGTCCGAGGAGCCGGCGTCGGCGACCTGCGCGAGGATGTCCAAGCCCTTGGTGACGTGCCCGACCACGGTGTAGTTCGGTTGCAGCCCGTCGTTGCTGTCCGCGGTGACGAAGAAGAACTGGCTGCCGTTGGAATTCGGGCCGGAGTTCGCCATGGCGATGGTGCCGGCGTCGTATTTCGCCGTGGCCAGGCCCTCATCGGCGACCTTGTAGTTCGGCCCGCCGGCGGTGGTGTTGTTGCCGGAGCCGCACTGCACGACGAAGATCCCTGAGTTCACCACGCGGGGGCAGGCGGTGTTGTCGTAGAACTTCTTGGCGATCAGGTAGGCCAGGCTCTGCACGTTGCACGGCGCGTTCGCGCCGTTCAGGGTGGCCTCGATGACGCCCCGGTTGGTGTTGAAGGTGACCTTGAGGTCTTTGGTAGGCGTCGGGTTCGGATCGGGTGGCAGTCCCACATCGGTCAGGCCCGCGTTCTTGGCGGCGGCCGCGTTGGCGACCGCCTTGACGTAGTGGCACGCCCCGTTGGTCTGCTCGATTGGGGAGCCGGTGGGCGCCGGCACTCCGGGGGCCGTGGCGGGGGCGGTGGTCGCGCTCGCCGAAGGGTGCTTGGCGCCGCCCAGAGCGAGCGTCAAGCCCACCGCCAGCCCGATGATGACCACCACCATGCCGGCGATCGACGCGATCAGCGTCCGCCGCCGTTTGCTGGCCTCCCGCTGCTCGCGCTGCGTCAGCTTGGCCTGCAGCCGGCACCTGGCGGCCTCGCGCCGCTTGTCGTCGCCCACCTCGGTCAGCTGACCTTGAGCAGGTCGACCACGAACACCAGTGAGGAGTTCGGGGGGATGGGGGCCGAGGTGCTGTTGCCGTAGCCAAGCGACGCCGGGACGATGATTATCCGCCGGCCGCCGACGCGCATGGGGTCAACGCCAGCGCCGCCACCAATGCCCTGGGTGAACCCCGGGACCACCCCGGTCAGCGAGAAGTCGGTCGGTTTGCCCCGCTTCCACGAAGAGTCGAAGTAGGTGCCGTCCTTGTAGAGCACTCCGTAGTACTGGACCGTGACCTGCGAGGTCGGGGTGGCGGCGTCGCCGGTGCCGACGACCAGATCCTTAACGTCGAGCGTTGACGCGTCGGTGGCGCTGCTCGAGGTGACCCCTGGCATGCCGGTCAGGTCGGTCGCGCCGGTGACCGTGACGCCTTCGAAGCTGACCGGCGCGCCGGTGGCGTCCGGGTAGGACTGGGACGGGGTGGGCGTCGCGGTGGAGGTGGCCCCGACTTCGAGCAAGTCGATCACGAACACCAGCGCGGTGTTCGGGGGCACCGGAGCATCGGTGGCGGTGCCGAACCCCATTGATGAGGGAATGATGATGATTCGTCGCCCGCCGACGCGCATCGGGCTGATGCCGGAGCCGCCTCCGATGCCCTGCGAGAAGCCCGCCATGCCGGTGTCCGCGCCGTAGTCCGCCAGCGACGTCTCCCACGGCGCGCCAGCTTTCCACGACGAGTCCAGGTAGGTGCCGTCGCCGTACTGCACCACGTAGTACTGCACCGTGACGTCTGAGGCCGGGTTGGCGGCGGTGCCAGTGCCGACCACCAGGTCTTTGACGCGCAGCTTGGACACGTCGGTGGTGCCTTTGGAGGTGGTGACCGGCATGCCCTTCAGGTCGGTCGCGCCGGTGACGGTGACCCCATCGAAGGTGATCGGCGCGCCGGTGGCGCTCGGGTAGGAGGTGGACGCGGTGGGCGTCGCGGACGCGGCGTCGGTGCCGCCAGGCGTGTTGGACGCGGTGGGGGCGGCGGTGCCGGTGGCGCTCGCGCTGGGGCTGGAGCTGTGGCCGAACGCGACCACCAGCCAAACCACGAGCCCGATGACCACCAACGAGCCGACGATCGTCGTGACCAGGTTGATCCGCCGGCGCCGGATCGCGCGCACCTGGCGGTTCTGCAGCTGGCGTTCCAAGTGACGGCGCGCCGCCTCACGGCGCTGTTTGCTTGTCGGCACGAGTCTTCCCTTCCCGGCGTTGGCCACGGCTGGCCCACGGCAGTATGACCAGCCCCGGATAGTGTGGTCGGTCCGCGTCAGTGTATGGAAGCAGGTGTACCCATGTTCGCGCTGTGTGCCATCGTCGGCCAAATCGGCGGTCGTTCGCGGCGCCGAGCGCGCGCGCCGATGGGACGCCGGACGGGTCCGCGAGGGCCCGACGGACATCGGCGCGAGTCTCAAAGAATGGGACCAGAGTCCCGTGAAGTTGAATCGTGGCGGCGAGACGTGTACGGTGCGAAACGTGCGTCAGCTCGTCGTAATTGATCAGCGCGTCGAATAGCGGCCCCGCCCGCCACCGACGCGCTAGCCCTTCGTGCACCAGCACGAGGGGTTTTTTGTTGCGCGAGCCAGCGACCCGTCCCAACCACCGGAGGAAGGCAGCAAGATGACCGACTCGAACGATGCCAGCCCGCAGATCACCGGCGCCCAGGCGCTGGTCCGCTCGCTCGAAGAGGTCGGCGCCGAGGTAGTGTTCGGCATCCCCGGGGGAGCGATCCTGCCCACCTACGATCCGCTGTTCGACTCCACCAAGGTGCGCCACATCCTGGTCCGCCACGAACAGGGCGCCGGGCACGCCGCGGAGGGCTACGCCGGCGCCACCGGCAAGGTGGGGGTGTGCATGGCCACCTCCGGCCCGGGGGCGACGAACCTGGTCACCCCGATCGCGGACGCCTACATGGACTCGGTGCCGATCGTCGCCATCACCGGCCAGGTGGCGCGCCCGGTGATCGGCACGGACGCGTTCCAGGAGGCCGACATCTCCGGCATCACGCTGCCGATCACCAAGCACAACTTCCTGGTCACCGCGCCCGAGGAGGTCCCGGCGGCGATCGCCGCCGCGTTCCACCTGGCCGCCACCGGGCGCCCCGGGCCGGTGCTGGTGGACCTGCCCAAGGACGTGCAGCAGGCCACCGCGCCGTTCGTCTGGCCGCCCAAGGTGGAGCTGCCCGGCTACCGGCCGACCACCCGCCCGCACGGCAAGCAGGTGCGCGAGGCCGCCCGGGTGATCGCCGCCGCCAGCCGGCCGGTGCTATACATCGGCGGCGGGGTGCTCAAGGCGCGCGCCAGCGCCGAGTTGCGCCGCTTCGCCGCGTTGACGGGCATCCCGGTGGTCACCACGCTGATGGCGCGCGGCGCGTTCCCGGACTCCGACCGCCAGCACCTGGGCATGCCCGGCATGCACGGCTCGGTCGCCGCCGTCACCGCGCTGCAGAAGGCGGACCTGATCATCGCGCTGGGCGCGCGCTTCGACGACCGGGTGACCGGCCGGCTGGACACCTTCGCCCCGCACGCGACCGTCATCCACGCCGACATCGACCCGGCCGAGATCGGCAAGAACCGGGCGGCGGACGTGCCCATCGTCGGCGACGCGCGCCAGGTGCTGGCCGCGCTGCTCCCCGCCGTGCAAGCCGAGTTCGACGCCGGCCACCGCCCCGACCTGGCCGGCTGGTGGCGCCAGCTCGACCAGTGGCGCGAGACCTACCCGGTCGGCTACGAGGAGCCGGCCGACGGCGTGCTTGCCCCGCAATACGTCATTCAGCGCCTCGGGGCGCTCGCCGGCCCGGACGCGGTGTACGTCTCCGGCGTCGGACAGCATCAGATGTGGGCCTCCCAGTTCATCGGCCACGAGAACCCGCACACCTTCATCACTTCCGGCGGCGCCGGCACGATGGGCTTCGGCATCCCCGCCGCGATGGGCGCCAAGGTGGGCCGCCCGGACGCCATGGTGTGGGTGATCGACGGTGACGGGTGCTTCCAGATGACCTCGCAGGAGCTGGCCACGTGCGCCATCGAGGGCATCCCGATCAAGGTCGCGGTGATCAACAACGGCAACCTGGGCATGGTCCGCCAGTGGCAGACGCTGTTCTACGACGAGCGCTACAGCCAGACCAACCTGGGCACCCACAAGCACCACATCCCCGACTTCGTCAAGCTCGCCGACGCGCTCGGCTGCGTCGGGTTGCGCTGCGAGTCCAAGGCCGACGTCGACGCCGCGATCAAGGCGGCGATGGCCGTGGACGACCGGCCGGTTGTGATCGATTTCCTCGTCGGCGAGGACGCCATGGTCTGGCCGATGATCGCCGCCGGGGCCAGCAACGACGACATCCAAGCCGCCCGCGACATCCGCCCGGTTTTCGACTAGATCGACTAGGAGCCCTCAAGTGAGCAACCACACCCTGTCCGTCCTCGTCGAGAACAAGCCCGGCGTGCTGGTGCGCGTGGCTGGGCTGTTCGCCCGGCGCGGATTCAACATCGAGTCGCTGGCGGTCGGGCCGACCGAGCAGCCGGACTTGTCGCGGATGACCATTCAGGTGTCCGCCGACGAGGCCGTCGTGGAGCAGATCACCAAGCAGCTGAACAAGCTGATCAACGTCATCAAGATCATCGAGCTGGAGCGGGAGCAGTCCGTGCAGCGCGAGCTGCTGCTGGTCAAGGTGCGCGCCGACGACGCCACCCGCCGCGGCGTGCTGGAGACCGCCGAGCTGTTCAAAGCCAAAGTGCTCGACGTGACTCCGGACGCGGCGACCCTGGAGGCCACCGGGTCGCGCGCCAAACTGGACGCCATGCTGACCATGCTCGCCCCGTACGGCATCCGCGAGATCGTGCAGTCCGGGATGGTCGCGCTGCAGCGCGGCCCGCGCTCGATGACCCGGGCCGCCGCGCAGGCGATGGAGCGCGCCGCGCAACACGGCTGACAAATTCAAACAACCACCAGAAACCAACAATCCGCCTCATCTAGGGAGCACCCACCGATGGCTGTCGAGATCTATTACGACGATGACGCCGACCTGTCGATCATCCAAGGGCGCAAGGTCGCCGTGCTGGGCTACGGCAGCCAGGGGCACGCGCACGCCCTGTCGCTGCGCGACTCCGGGGTGGACGTGCGCGTCGGCCTGCCCGCGGGCTCCAAGAGCCGTCCAAAGGCCGAGGAGCAGGGGCTGCGGGTGCTCACCCCGGAGGAGGCCTGCGCCGAAGCCGACGTGATCATGGTGCTGGCCCCGGACCCGGCGCAGCGCAAGCTCTACGCCGAGTCGATCGCGCCGAACCTGCGGCCCGGCGACGCGGTGTTCTTCGGCCACGGGTTCAACATCCGCTTCGGCTACATCGACCCGCCGGCCGATGTGGACGTGTGCATGGTCGCCC
>WQZC01000150.1 GCA_009780925.1 Actinomycetes bacterium
CCATGACCGCGCGCACCGCGTCGCTGGACGCGCTGGAGCCCCGACTGCGATGAACCGAGCCGAGGTGGGGGGCGATCTGGTCGTCGCCTCGCTGGTCGTGCCTGCGGCGGAGCTGGTCGAGCGGTTCAGCCGGTCCTCCGGCCCGGGCGGGCAGTCGGTGAACACCGCCGACAGCCGGGTCGAGCTGTCTTGGGACCTCGGCGCGTCCGCTGCCGTGAGCGAGGCACAGCGGGTGCTGCTGACGCGTCGGCTCGCCAGCCGGCTCGCCGGCGGGGTGCTGACCATCGCCGCGTCCGAGCACCGCTCGCAGCTGCGCAACCGGCAGGCGGCCCGCGTTCGGCTGGCGGCGCTGATCGAGGCCGCGCTGACCCCGCCGCGGCCCCGACGCCCGACCCGCCCGTCGCTGGCGGCCAAGCAGGCCCGGCTGGCCGCGAAACGGCGCCGCTCCGAGCTCAAGGCCGCGCGGCGGTCGCGCGACGACGGTTGATGGTGGGTTCGGGCCGGCGTCTTGGCGCGCCGCGCGCCCGCGTACCGGTACACTCACTGGTGCGTCCCGCGCAAGCGGGATGACTTCGCGCGCCCGCCCGAGGCGCGCCGGGTGCTCGAATGCTTTTCCCGAGGACTCGGCGGCCCCAAGGCAGGCGGCCAGCCTCGGTCCGATCGGCTCCGCGCCGGCCGGCCCACGACGGCCGCGACACCGGGCGCCAGGGCGGCGGGCCACCCGGTGCGCCGCGACGAACCGAGGCCGCGCCCTCCCGGGGCGCGCTAGTGGAGGGGACCGATCGGCATGGCCGTCGTCACCATGAAAGAGATGCTGGACGCGGGAGTCCATTTCGGGCACCAGACGCGGCGCTGGAACCCGAAGATGAAGCGGTTCATCTTCACCGAGCGCAACGGCATCTACATCATCGACTTGCAGCAGACGCTGACCTACATCGACCAGGCCTACGAATATGTCATGCAGACCGTGGCGCACGGCGGGTCGGTGCTTTTCGTCGGCACCAAGAAGCAGGCCCAGGAGGCCATCGCCGAGCAGGCCACCCGGGTCGGCATGCCATATGTCAATCAGCGCTGGCTGGGCGGCATGCTCACCAACTTCCAAACCGTCTACAAGCGGCTGCTGCGCATGAAAGAGCTTGAGGCGATGGAACAGGGCGGCTGGGAAGGCGTCGCCACCAAGAAGGAGCAGCTGCTGCTGTCGCGCGAGCAAGGCAAATTGCAGCGCACCCTCGGCGGCATCCGGGAGATGACCCGCGTGCCCAGCGCCATCTGGGTGGTGGACACCAAGAAAGAGCACATCGCCGTGGGCGAGGCGCGCAAGCTTGGCATCCCGGTGATCGCGATCCTGGACACCAACTGCGACCCGGACGAGGTCGACTACAAGATCCCCGGCAATGACGACGCGATCCGCGCCGCCGGGCTGCTCACTCGGGTGATCGCGGACGCGGTCGCCGACGGGTTGATCGCCCGCGCCGCCGCCGCCGCGAACGTGGGCCGCGACGAGAAGCCGGCCGAAGCCGCCGCGTCCGCCGGCCAGCTCGCCGCCGACGAGCCGCTGCCGGCGTGGGAACGCGACCTATACCAGACCGCCGGCGTTGAGCCTGCGGCGCCGGTGAGCACCGCCGTCGCCGAGGCGCCGACCGCCGACGTCCCGACCGCCGACGTCCCGACCGCTGACGTGCCGACCGCAGACGCCTCAACCGCGTCGATGCCGGCCGATGACGCGCCCAGCTCCACGCCCACGGCCTGATCGATCCCAGGCGGCCGAGACGGTCTCGCCGCCCGACCCCAGGCCATTGACTCAAGACCAGTTAGGACACGCATAACCATGGCGAGCATTTCCGCCGCAGAGGTAAAGAATCTCAGAGACGCCACCGGCGCCGGCATGATGGATGCCAAGAAAGCGCTGCAGGAGGCCGACGGCGATTTCGACAACGCGGTCGAGATCCTGCGCATCAAAGGTGTCGCCAAGGCCGCCAAGCGCGGCGCCACCCGCGCCGCCAACAATGGCTTGGTCGCCGCCGCCGGGGGCGCGATGATCGAGCTCGCCGCCGAGACCGATTTCGTCGCCAAGAACGAGCAGTTCCAGTCCCTGGCCGGTGACATCGTCGCGCGGTTCGCCGCCTCCGACGCCCCCGACGCCGAGGCGCTGCTCGGCGAGACCCTCGCCGACGGGCGCACCGTCGCGGCGAGCATCGAGGCCCTGGCCGCGGTCATCGGCGAGAAGCTGGAGCTGCGCCGCGCCGCGAAACTGCCCGGCCAGGTGGCCACCTACCTGCACCGCAAGGCCAGCGATCTGCCGCCGCAGGTGGGTGTGCTGGTGGCGTACACCGGTGACGACCTGCAGGCCGCGCGGGGCTGCGCGATGCAGGTCGCGGCGCTTCGCGCGAGCTTCCTGCGCCGCGAGGACGTGCCGGCTGACGTGGTCGCCCATGAGCGGCACATCGCCGAGGCCGCCGCGCGCGAGGAGGGCAAGCCCGAGGGCGCGCTGCCCAAGATCATCGAGGGCCGGCTGAACGGCTTCTTCAAAGAGAACGTGCTGCTCGAGCAAGCCGCGGTGCAAGACAGCAAGAAGACCGTCAAGGCCCTGCTCGACGCGGCCGGCGTGACCGTGACCGGCTTCGTCCGGTTCGAGGTGGGCGCGGCCTGATCCGGGACGCCAGCGGCGCCCGATCTGGGACGCCGCCGGCGCGCGGATGGGGCAGGATTGGTGGCGACGCGATTCGCGACGAGAGGGGCTTGACGTGAGCGACCCAACCGATGCGGTCCCCGCCCAGGGGGTGGGTGCGCCGGCGCGGTACCGACGGGTGTTGCTCAAGCTGTCCGGGGAGGTGTTCGGCGGCGGCAAAGTCGGCATCGACCCGGACGTGATCTCCTCGATCGCGCGGCAGATCGGTGACGTGGTGCGCGCCGGCACCCAGGTCGCGATCGTTGTCGGCGGCGGCAACTTCTTCCGTGGCGCCGAGCTGTCCCGGCGCGGCATGGAACGCGACCGCGCCGACTACATGGGCATGCTGGGCACCGTGATGAACTGCTTGGCGCTGCAGGACTTCCTGGAGCGCCAGGACCCGCCCACCCCGACCCGGGTGCAGACTGCGATCACCATGGGCCAAGTCGCCGAGCCGTACATCCCGCGCCGCGCGGAGCGGCACCTGGAAAAGGGTCGGGTGGTCATCTTCGGCGCCGGGGCCGGGATGCCGTACTTCTCCACCGACACGGTGGCCGCGCAGCGCGCGCTGGAGATCAGTTGTGAGGCGCTGCTGCTCGGCAAGAATGGCGTGGACGGGATCTATGACGCCAACCCGCGCACCGAGCCGAACGCGGTGAAGTTCCACACCATCAGCTACGACGAGGTCATCAGCCGCGGCTTGCAGGTCGCCGACGCGGCCGCGTTCAGCCTGTGCCGCGACAACAAGATGCCGATCGTGGTGTTCAGCCTCGCCGAGGGCAACATCGCCCGGGTGGTGCGAGGTGAGAAGATCGGCACGCTGGTCACCGGCGCCGGCGCCGGCGCAGACGCCGGCTGACGGCGCCGCGGACCCGCGGACATCGACCCAGCGACGACAGGAGGCGCTGACGTGATCGACGAGACGCTCTTCGAGGCCGAGGAGAAGATGGAGAAGGCGGTGCACGTCACCCGCGACGATCTGGCCGGTTTGCGCACCGGCCACGCCACGCCCAACGCCTTCGCCCGCCTGGTCGTCGACTATTACGGCGCGCCCACGCCCATCCCGCAGCTGGCGTCGATCGCGGTCTCCGAGGGCCGGATGGCGGTGATCAAGCCCTACGACGTCTCCCAGCTGCGCGCCATCGAGCGGAGCATCCGCGACTCCGACCTGGGGGTGAACCCCACCAACGACGGCATCGTGATCCGAGTGATTTTCCCGCAGCTGACCGAGGAGCGCCGGCGCGATCTGGGCAAGGTGGCCCGCCACAAGGGCGAGGAGGGCAAGGTCGCCATCCGGGCGGTCCGCCGTCGCGGCAAGGACGCGCTGGACAAACTGGCGCACGACGGCGACGCGGGGGAGGACGACGTGCGCCGCGCCGAGGCCGAGCTGGACAAGCTGACCGCCCGCTACACCGGACAAGTCGACGAGCTGGTCAAGGCCAAGGAAGCCGAACTGCTAGAGGTCTGATGGCCAGGCACCGCCGTGACGACGACCTGGCGCTCGACGAGGGGGCGGTCGTCGGCCCGTCGCTGACCATGCTCGACGGTGGCGCGCCTCCCGATGGCGCTGGCGGCGGGACGGCCGAGCTGGCGGCGAAACCGGGTACGGGCGTGGAACCGGCGGCGAAACCGAATCGAGCGGGGCGCAACTTGCCCGCCGCCATCGGCATCGGCGTCCTGCTCGGCGCGGTCGTGGTCACCATGCTGTTCGCCTACCGGCCGAGCATGGTGTATCTGATCTGCCTCGCCGTCGGCTACGCGATCATCGAACTGACGCTGGCGGTGCGGGCGACCAGCATCCGCCCGCCAGTGGTGCCGCTGGTGGTCGGCGGGATCGCCATGCAGGCCGCGGCCTGGTTCCGGGGACCGTCCGGGCTGGTCATGGGACTTTTCATCACCGCCTGCGCGGTCGCGATCTGGCGGCTGGCCGAGGGCGCGCGCGGCTACCTGGACGACCTCGCCGCCGCGTCCCTGTGGTTGCTCTACGTGCCGTTCCTGGGTGGCTTCGTGGTGCTGCTCACTCACCCCAGCGACGGCGCGGCCCGGGTGCTGCTGTTCGCCGGCGCGGTGGTGTGCTCGGACACCGGCGGCTACGCGGTCGGGGTGCTGTTCGGCCGGCATCCGCTGGCCCCGACGGTCTCCAAAGGCAAGACCTGGCAGGGCTTCGGGGGGTCGCTGGCCACCTGCGCGCTGTGCGGCGCGCTGATCATGCGCTTCACCTTCCACCACCCGTGGTGGCAGGGCGCGCTGTTCGGGTTGGCCATCGCGCTGACCGCCACCCTCGGCGACCTGGGCGAATCGATGATCAAGCGCGATCTGGGGATCAAGGACATGGGCCGGCTGCTGCCCGGGCACGGCGGGCTGATGGACCGGCTGGACTCGCTGCTGCCCTGCGCCGCAGTCTCCTACCTGTTGCTGGCAGGCTTTCTCGGGTGAGTTCATCTCCGGCGAGCAACCGATACGACGACCTGTCGCTGGTGGGCCTGCGGGCGCGCACCAGCGCGAAGTGGCGGCACTATCCGCCGGACGTGCTGCCGATGTGGGTCGCCGAGACGGACTTCCCGCTCGCCGAGCCGATCGCTCGGGCGCTGCGTGAGCTGGTCGACCGCGGCGACTGCGGTTACGCGGTGGGGGAACCGCTGGTGGCGGCGTTCGCTGGCTTCGCCGCGCGACGGTACGGCTGGGCGGTGGATCCGGCGCTCACCCGGGCCTGCCCGGATGTGATGTCCGGGGTGGCCTACGCGCTGCGCGCGCTCACCGCGCCCGGGGACGCGGTGGCCTTCTTCACCCCGTCCTACCCACCGTTTTTCACCACCGTCGGCTGGATCGGCCGCCGCGTGGTGGAGCTGCCGCTGGCGGCCGGCAACGTCCCCGATCTGGACGCGTTGGCGTCCGCGCTGCGCGCCGGGCTCGGCGCGATCCTGCTGTGCAACCCGCACAACCCGACTGGGCGCCGGTTCACCGCCGCCGAGCTGGCCGGCATCGCCGAGCTGGCGGACCGGCATGGCGTGCCCGTGGTCAGCGACGAGATCCACGCGCCGCTGGTGCTCGACCCCGCCGCCGGACCGCACCTCCCCTTCGGCGCGCTCGACGCCGAGTGCGCCCGCCGGGGCGTCACGTTGCACGCGGCGTCCAAAGGCTGGAACGTGCCCGGGCTGAAGGCGGCGGTGCTGGTGGCCGGATCGGCCGAGGCGCTGCACGCGCTCTCCTCGCCGGAGTTCGATCACCTGGCCGAATCCGCCGGCATCGCCGGGGTGGCCGCCGGGGTGGCCGCGTTCACCGACTGCGACGCCTGGCTGGACGACACCGTCGCCTACATCGCGGGCAACCACCGGTTGGTCCAACAAGAGCTGCCGCGCGTGCTGCCCGGCGCCCGGGTGGCCACCGCCGAGGCGACCTACCTGGCCTGGCTGGACCTGCGCGAGGTCGCGGCGCTACGCGGATCGGCCGCGCCGGCCGATGCGCCGCGTGTGTCGGAGGGATCGGACGCGCTGGTCGAATCGGCCGCGCCGGCCGACGTGGTGCTGGACAAGGCGCGGGTGGCGCTTTCTCCGGGCGCCAACTTTGGCGCGCGATACCGAGGCTTCGCCCGGCTCAACCTGGGCACGTCCCGCCCCGTGTTGCGCGAGGCGCTCGAGCGCCTCGCGGCGCTCACCCGCTGATCGTGCCAGCGGCGCTAGTTGGCGGGTTGTGCGCCCAAGTGAGAATGGGCGGCGCGATGCCCGCGCCCGTGGGAGAATTGGCGGCGCGATGCCCGCGCCGAGCCCCTCCCCTGACCCGCGATCCGCTGACCCGCGGCGGCGCGGCGCGGTCCGTCAGCCCCCGCGGCACCTGGCCGACCTGGCGATGCCGCAGCGACGCGAAGCCGCCGTCGCCGCCGGTTGGCCCGCCTTCCG
>WQZC01000151.1 GCA_009780925.1 Actinomycetes bacterium
ACGCCGCGCCCGATCACGAATGATCTTGAAAGGCACCCGCCATGCGCTACGCACACATTGACTCGCCGCTGGGCGCGCTGCTGCTGGTCGGCGACGAGTCGGGCCTGGCCGGCTTGCACCTGACCACCGGCCGCGGCGCCATCACCCCCAGCCCGGCGTGGGAGCCGGCGGCAACCGCTGATTTCGCCGACGCGCGCGCGCAACTGGACGAGTACTTCGCCGGCGCCCGCCAGCGGTTCGAGCTGGCGCTGCGGCCAGCGGGCACTCCGTACCAGCTTCGGGTCTGGGCCGCGCTGCGCGACATCCCGTACGGCGCGACCACCAGCTACGGCGAACTCGCGGCAGCGATCGGCTCGCCCGCTGGCGCCCGGGCGGTGGGCCTGGCCAACGGGCGCAACCCGATCTCGATCATCGTGCCGTGCCACCGGGTGGTCGGCGCCGACGGCTCGCTGACCGGGTACGGCGGCGGGCTGCCCGCCAAGCGCTGGCTGCTCGACCACGAGGCCCGCCACGCCGGCCGCGCCTTGCTCTGAGCCGTTCCCGGCGCCGGGCGTCCGGCGCCGGGCAGCTGCCGCTACGCGCGGTGCGCGGCCAGCCAGTCCTCCACGTCGGCCGAAGTGCGGGGAGTGCCCGCCGAGAGCATCTCGTAGCCGTCCTCGGTCACCAGCACGTTGTCCTCGATTCGCACCCCGATGCCGCGCAGCTCGGCCGGGATCGTCTCGTCGTTGGACTGGAAGTACAGGCCCGGCTCGACGGTGAGCACCTCACCGGGCACGAGCACCCCGTCCATGTAGGTGGCCCGGCGCGCGGCGCCGTTGTCATGCACGTCCAGCCCGACCATGTGCCCCGGCGAGCACAGCGTCCACCGGCGGTGCAGCTCGCTATCGGCCCGCACCGACTCGGCCGCCGACACCGGCAGCACGCCGAGCTCGACCAGCCCCTCGGCGAGCACCCGCGCCACCTCCGGGTAGTAGGCGCGGAACTTCTCGCCCGGTTTGATCTTGGCGAACGCGGCCTGCTGCGAGGCCTGCACGATGTCGTACACCTCGCGCTGCAGCGGGGTGAACTTGCCGCTGACCGGCATGGTGCGGGTGAAGTCGGAGGTGTAGAGCGAGTTGGTCTCCACCCCGGCGTCCACCAGCAACAGCTGGCCGGGCACGAGCGGGGCGTCGTTCTGGCCCCAGTGCAGCGTCGCCGCGTGCGCGCCGGCGGCGGCGATGGTGTGGTAGCCGGGGCCGTTGCCAGTCAGCCGCGCGCGGGACTCGAAGGCGACCTCGACGTCCCGCTCGGTGAGCGAGCGCCCCGAACCGAGCAAGCGCGCGATGTCGTCGTACCCAAGCGAAGTGGCCGCGCACGCCGCCCGCAGCTGGTCGATCTCCCAGTCGTCCTTGACCAGGCGCAGCTCGGAGACGACCGCGCGCAGCTCGCGATCGCCGAGCGCCGGCTCCGCGCCCAGGACGGCGTCAACCGAACCGTCCAGACCCGGCACATGGCTCACCCCAGCGCCGGCCAGCTGCGCCAGCCGGGCGGGCAGCTCGGCGAGCGGGCGGCACTCGATGCCGAGCTCGGCCGACTTCGCCTCCAGCGTCGGGCGCCGGCCGACCCACAGCTCACCGTTGCGGCCGTCCCGCCAGAACTCGCCGTTCTCGCGCGAGGACTGCGGCAGCAAATACAGCTGCGCCGCCTCCCCCGGAACCATCACCAACACCCCACCGGACTGCTGATCGCCGGTGAGCCACACGTAGTCGCTGTCGGCGCGGTAGGTGTGCAGCTGGTCGCCGTTGCGGGGGCGCGGCAGGCCAGCGGCGACCACCAGCGCGCGGTCCCCGATCGCCCGCGCCAACTGGGCGCGGCGGGCCTGCGTGCGCGCCCCGCCCGGGCCGTCCGGCGGCGTCGGCTGCGGCAGCGGGCCCCAACCCTGTTGCATGAACGCCGCCAGCGCGTCGGACACATGGGGGTTGAAGCTTCCGGTGGCGAATGGGTCCTCGGGCGCCTGGGTGGGCGGGTCTTCGGTGGTCAATTCGTTGCTCCTAACAATTGAGGGCATTTCATCATCGATATCCACAAGAGCTCTACGGCGACGCCGAAACCGGCGCCGACGCCGCAGGGGCCGCCGCCGCCGGCCGCCCGACCTGAGTCGACGCGGCCACCCCTGGTGCGGTCGCCACCGGCGCCGCCACCGTTGCAGCGGCGACCGTGACGGTCCGGCAGACCTTGGTGTCGGCGACACCGGCACCCACGTTGCGCGCGATCAGGCAATAGCGGTGGCGGCCCGGTTTGGCGGCGAACGTGAAGCGGTACCCGTGGCGGCCGGCCAGTCGCGCCGCGCGATTGACGGCGGCGCTGGTCACGGAGGTTTTCGCGGACGCGATCCGCGCGCCGCCCTCCACCACCGTGACCGTGAGCGCCGTGGACCTGGCGTCGAGGTCATAGGCGTAGCCGTCCAGACTCGCCACACCGGGCGCGGGGCTGGTCGCGTGCGCGACCTTGAGCACCGGGTCTCTGCTGCGCGCGGTGACGAACCGGCCGCCCATCGCGGTGACTATGCCAGCTCCGGCCGAGCGCAGCCGGGTGGCCGAGACCGCGGCCGGAAACTCAGCCGTGACCGCGATCGTGGCGGTGTGATCGGCGAGCCAGCCAGTCATTGACCCGTGGCAGAAGCTCCAGCAGACCAACGGCTTGACCGGAAGGCCCAGGCCACGCGCCACACGGTCCCGGAACGCATGGTTTCGCGCGTCCCCGCCCGCTGAGTCGACGGCGTTGAGCGGCTGGTGCAGGGAAACCAGGTAGCGCGGCTTGAGCTTTTTCAGGAACGCGTACATGGCCCTGGTCTCCGGCTCCGACAGCGGCGCCGATCCAGAGTCGCAGCCGCCGGCCCGAATCAGCGGGTCGGGGCCGGTGTAGCAGCGGGTCTGATCGCGCACCCAGTAGTCCGGCCAGTTCCGATTCAGGTCGACGCCGCGGGCGTTCGCCCTGGTGTTCGCGGCATTGCCATCCGGGTTCATCGTCGGGATGACCCACAGGTCGATACCGGTGATCGCGCGCCCACCGGTCAGCAGCGCGTTGGCCACCGTCACCCCGGCGTGTTCGTCACCGTGCATCTGCCCGAGCAACACCGCCTTGATCGGGCTGGCCGGATCACCCATCTCGTAGGCCGTTATCGCCCGCCCACCCGCCGAGTGGCCAATCACTCGGGAACTCACCACCCCCGGTCTCGCGGGCGTGGCGGCCGCTGACTGAGCCGCCGCGCCGGCCGCCACGAGCAGAGCCGCGCCGAGCAGCGGCGCCATCACGGCCCCCGCCGTCGCCGGCCAGCGCCGCGCGAACCGACCCGGCCTCGCCTGCCTGCGCCTCACAACTGGGCACCCTACTTCTATGCCCTCGGTCCCCGACTACCCGTTGAACTGGTTTTGCGTAGCCGCCAGCCCTTCGGCCAACAGCGCCTCGACCGCGTCGGCGGCCCGATCAACCAAATACGGCAACTCCTTGCGCTCAACCGAGCTGAACTCGCGCAACACGAAGTCGATCGGGTCCTGCCGGCCGGGCGGCCGGCCGATGCCGAACCGCACCCGCGCGTAGTCCGCGCCAAGGGCGGCGGTTATCGATCGCAGCCCGTTGTGCCCGCCGTCGCCGCCTCCCTGTTTGACGCGCAGCGCGCCGAACGGCAGGTCCAACTCGTCATGGACGACGATCAGCCGCTCGACGGGCACCTTGAAGAAGCGCGCCACCGCCAGCACCGGCCCGCCGGACTCATTCATGAACGAATGCGGCTCGGCCAGCACGGCTGGTCTGCCGGCCAGGCGCGCTTCGACGATGTTGGCGCGCGCGCGGTGCGAGCGGAACCGCGCGCCGACCCGCTCGGCGAGCAGCTCGATGACAAACCGGCCGGAGTTGTGCCGGGTGCCGGCATAGCGCGGCCCAGGGTTGCCCAACCCGACGATCAGGAACCGCTCGTCAGCCATGGCGTCGTCGGCGCGGCGGCGGAACAGCGCCGTGGCCTACTCGGCGCCGTCACCGGACGCGGCCGGGCCAGCGCCCGCTTCCGCCTCGCCCTCCGCGGCGTCAGCACCCGGGCCCTCAAGGGCCGCGGCCTCCTGGATCACCAACAGGATCTGCTCGGCCTCGCCCGCCAGGGTGACGCCGTCGGGCAGCTTCAGGTCGCCGGCGGTCAGACGTTGCCCGATCTCCAGCCCGTCGATGCTGACCTCGATCACCGTGGGCAGGTTTGTGGCCTCGGCCCGGACGCTCACCGAGGTGAACTCCTGGGCCAGCAGCCCGCCACGAGCCAGCTCGCCGACCACGGCCAATGGGACATCCACCGTCACCTGCTCGCCACGGCGCACCGCCAACAGGTCGATGTGCTCGAAGTATCCCTTGATCGGGTGTCGCTGGATAGATTTCGGGATCGCGAGCTGGTCCTCGCCAGCGATTTCCAGGGTCAGCAGCACATTGCCACCGCCCCGTTTCACCGCGGCGGCGAACTCGCGCGCCGGCAGCGACACGTGCCGAGGGTCGGCGCCGTGGCCGTAGATGACGGCGGGAATCATGCCGGCGCGGCGGGTGCGGCGCGCGCCACCCTTGCCGAACTCGGTGCGCAGCTCGACGCTCAGCCGAACCTCGGACACGGTGGTGCTCCTAACTTGCTCGCGCGGCGCGCGGCACAGCGCGCGTCACGTGAAACGGACGTTATTCGGTGTGACTCAGCGAAGGTGGCGCACCACTCGTGACCGACACCGGAGGCTCGACCCAGTGTCAAGCGCAAAGGCGTCGTCGATCACGGAAGCGTCCGTCCGAGGCATCCGCCACAGCGGCTGGCCGCGTTCCCTCGCCGAGGCAACCGTTCTAGATTACCGGCTCGCGCGGCGCGGCGGGCATGCAGGGGCCAGTCCGGTAGCGTCTGTGACGTGCCGCCGGCCGACCCGCCCGCCGATTCCGCCGCCGCGTCGTGCGGCGAGCCGCTCCCGAGGGTGTCCGCGGAGCGAACCGTGAGCCAATCGGCGAGCCCGTTCGCGGTGCGCGTCAGCGCGCCGGCGAAAGTGAACCTCTATCTCGAGGTCGGCCCGGTTCGCCGCGACGGCTACCACGAGCTGGTCACGGTGTTTCAAGCCGTCGGCCTGCACGACGAGGTGGTGGCGAGCCATGCCCCCAGCCTGCGGCTCGCGGTGCACGCGATGCCGGCCCCCGGGGAACCCTCTGGCCCCGGCGCGCCGGCCGGCCCGAGCGGGGTCGGGGTGCCGGGGGTGCCGAGCGACTCGCGCAACCTGGCCTGGCGGGCGGCGGAGCTGTTGGCGGCGCGGCACGGCATCGCGCCGCGCGTCCGACTCGACCTCTACAAGGCGATTCCCGTCGCCGGCGGCATGGCCGGCGGCTCCGCGGACGCCGCCGCCGCCCTGCTGGCGTGCGCCACGCTGTGGGCGACCGGCACCTCGCGCGATGAGTTGGCCAAGATGGCCGGGCAGCTGGGCAGCGATGTCGCGTTCCCACTGCTCGGCGGCACCGCATTGGGCACCGGACGCGGCGAGGTGCTCGCGCCAGCGTTGTGCACCGGCCGATTCCACTGGGTGTTCGCGCTGGCCGACTTCGGCATCTCCGCCGGCGACGCCTACCGGGAACTGGATCGGCTGCGGGCCACCGGCCGGCCGGCTCGCGCCTGCGCACCCGACGCCGTGCTGGACGCGTTGCGCTCGGGCGACCCCCGCCGGCTCGCCGCCGCCATGAAGGAGAGCAACGACTTGCAGCCGGCCGCGCTGTCGCTGGCCCCATCGCTGCGCCGGGTCCTCGCCGCCGGGCGCGATCTCGGCGCGCTCGTCGGCATCGTCTCTGGCTCGGGCGCGACTTGCGCCTTCCTCGCCGCCGATGAGGAGTCCGCCGAACAGCTGGCCGCCGCGCTCACCACCGAGGGCGTGTGCCGCGCGGCCCGGGTGGCCGCCGGCCCGGTTCCGGGAGCGCGCGTTCTCGCGCCGCGCGGCGGGCGCGCCCCGATCGGCTGACGCGCCGCGACCGGCCCGCTTGCCGCGCGGCTCATGGCTGGCCGCGGGCGCGCGGCCGGGTCCGCGCGCGCCGAACCGGTAGGATCGGCACGTCCCACCCGCCACTGGGGGATGGGGTAATCGGCAGCCCGCAGGCCTTTGGAGCCTTGTAGTCTCGGTTCGAGTCCGAGTCCCCCAGCGATCCCCATCATCGGCCAAAACGCGATGATCTCGGGATTCGCGCAACGAAATTGCGGAAATCCCGAGATCATCAACTTAGTGGCGGCGCGGCGATGCGCCGCCGAGGATCGCTCAGGCCTTATTGGCGGCCACGCGGCGCGGTCCGAACACAGCGGCGACACCGACCAGCACAAACCCAATGACGCCGAGCCACAAACCAGCGCCGGTGTGCTGCAACGTCCCGAGGGGCAGCTTGGACCAGGCGAGGCTCCAGTCGGGCTGCCCACCCTGCATCGTCGGGGCCAGCGCGGGCACCATCATCAGCCCGTCATGCATGGTCATCACCTGGGTCGTGCCACCATCCGGGGTCGGCAGTG
>WQZC01000152.1 GCA_009780925.1 Actinomycetes bacterium
CGGGGTGTTCCCCGGGGTGGCGATCGTGCTGCTGGTGGTCGGCCTGACGCTGGTCGGCGAAAGCCTCAACGATGTGCTGAACCCGTTGCTGCGCACCGCGAAACTGTCCCCGGTCAAGCTGCCCGCGCGCGGCAAGGGCGAGGAGGCGGCGTCATGACCGCGACTCCAGCCGCGCTGGCTTCCGAAATGGTGCCGGCCAATGTGGTCGAGGTCCGGGACATGCGGGTCTGGTACGCCGGGTCGAGCAATCCGGTGCGGGCCGTGGACGGGGTTAGTTTCACGCTGCGCCCCGGCGAGGTGCTCGGTTTGGTGGGCGAATCAGGGTGCGGCAAGTCCACGCTCGGGCGCGGGATCATCGGCCTGGTGCCACGCGGGGCCGCCGTTGACGGGGAACTGCGCTTTGACGGCCAGGAGCTGCTGTCGCTGCCGCGCAAGGAACGCGACCGGTTGCGCGGCGCCGGCATCGGGCTGATCTTCCAGGAGCCGATGACCCGGCTGAACCCGTTGATGCGCATCAGCGAGCATTTCACCGAGGCGCTGAAGGCGCACGAGAAATCGCTGTCCAAGTCCGAGATCCGCGACCGGGCGCTGGAGGCGCTGCGAGCGCTGGGCATCCCACCGACGCGCTACCGCAACTATCCGCACGAGTTCTCCGGTGGCATGCGCCAGCGGATCATGATCGCGTTGGCGCTGGCGCTGCGCCCGAAGTTCATCATCGCCGATGAGCCGACCACCGCGCTTGATGTGCTGGTGGAGGCGCAGATCCTGCGCATCCTGGCCGAGATTCGCACGCGCTACTCCCCCGGGATATTGCTGATCACGCACAATTTGGGCATCATCGCCGAGGCCTGCGACCGGGTGGCGGTGATGTACGCCGGGCGGATCGTCGAGCAGGGCCCGGTGCGCCAGGTGTTCGCCAACCCCCGCCACCCCTACACCCAGGCGCTGCTGCGCTCGGTGATCTCACTGGCGACCAAAGAGTTGACCTCGATTCCTGGCGCCCCGCCCGACCTCGCCGACCCGCCGTCGGGCTGCCGGTTTCACCCGCGCTGCCCGCACGCCATGCGCGTCTGCGCCGAGCGGCTTCCCGCGGTGGTGAACGGAGTCGAGTGTTGGCTGACCGATCACGAGCCGCTGCCCGAGGGCGCCCGCGAACCACTGGCCCGCCAGGAGGTGTCCGTTGCCGACGAGGCCTGAGCCGTTGCGCGCTGAATCCGTGACCGGCCGACACGCCGCTCCCGCTCCCGCTCCAGCCCCCGCTCCCGATCACACCCCCGCTCCGGCCTCGGCCGCTGAGCCGCTGATCAGCATTCGCGACCTCAAGGTGACGTTCGCGCTGCGCACCAACGCCGTGGCCCGGCTGCTGGGCCGCTCCTCGGGCCTGGTGCACGCGGTGGACGGGGTGAACCTGGATCTGGCGGCGGGCGAGGTGCTCGGCCTGGTCGGCGAGTCCGGCTCCGGCAAGTCCACCCTGGGACGCGCCCTGCTCGGACTGGTGCAACCGTCCAGCGGCAGCATCCGCTACCGCGGCACCGAGCTGGTGGGCATGCGCGAGCGGCAGCTGCGCCCGTTGCGGCGCAAGCTGCAGATGGTGTTCCAGGATCCGCACGCCTCGTTGAACCCGTCGATGACCGTGGGTCGGGCGATCAGTGACGTGCTGCGCATCCACGGCCTGCACACGAACGACCGGGAGCAGGCGGTCGCCCGCGCTCTGGAGCGCGTTGGGTTGGCGCCGGCGGCGCAGTTCATGCCGAAGTTCCCGACCGAGCTTTCCGGCGGACAGAAGCAGCGCGCCGTGATCGCCCGGGCGATCGCGCTCGGCCCGGAGCTGCTCGTGGCCGACGAGCCGATCTCCATGCTGGACATGAGCGTGCGCGCCAAGATCCTCGACCTGTTGGAGGAGCTGCGCCGCGATCTGGGCCTGACCTACGTGTACATCACCCACGACTTGGCCAGCGCGCGGTTCTTCTGCGACCGGATCGCGATCATGTATCTGGGCAAGATCGTCGAGACTGGCCCGACGGAGGAGATCTTCACCAACCCCCGCCACCCGTACACCCAGGCGCTGCTGCGCGCGGTGCCGGACCCGGACCCGTCCCGCGGTCAGGCCCGCGATCTGCCCCGCGGGGAGGTGCCGGACGCGGCCAACCCGCCGGCCGGATGCCAGTTCCACCCCCGCTGCCCGGTGGCGTTCGCGCCCTGCGGCTGGGAGCTTCGTGATCTGCGGATGATCCTCGAACAGCGCTGGACGACTGTGGACGCGCAGCAGTACGCGCGGGAATCAGCGCTGGTCGGCGACCCGGAGCGCTTCGCGTCCATCGCCGACACCGATGGGGCCTGCCTGCTGCGCCCGGCGTCTGGAACTTCCGACGAACTGCTCGCCCTGCTGCGCGCCGAACGCGAGGCCCGTCCGGACGATCCGTTCTGGCGTGGCGTGCGCGACCTGTCGGCGGCCGGGAGCGATGTGCGGCTGGAGTTCGAGCGGCGTGTCGCGCCACAGCTGGTCCCGCTGGCCGGGGCGCCAGTCGAGGTCAGCTGCCACCTGCACGCCAGCTGAGCTTCGCGCCGACACGGTCAGCCAAGACAGCCCATCGGCACAGCATCCATTCAGCAACCGTACAGTTTGACGCTCGATGCTGAGTGCCATGAGCGAGATCCCCCCAAGCGTCGCCCCCATGTCGGACGAGCCCGCGCAACCCGTCGCCGCGCCACCAGCCGAGGTGTTCGGGCCACCGGCCGAGGCCGGCGGGCCGCCGATGGTCCCGCCCGCTCCTGCGTCCCCCCAGCCCCACCCGATGCCGTTCGACGCGTCAACTCCGTTCGCGCCGCCGATGCCTGGGCCGGGTCCGTTCGTCCCGCCCGCCGCATACGGCGCTCAGAGCTACCCGGGGCCGTTCGGCGCGTCCGCTCCGTACGTGCCGCCGATGCCTGGGCCGGGCGCGCTGCCCATCGCGAGCCCCCCTGGCCCAGTCGCCGCCAACCCCGTCCAACCGCGCGGCCGTCACCCGCTTCGCGCCGCGATCATCGCCGCTGCCGTGGCCGGGCTGGTCGGCGGCGGGATCGGCGCCGGCGCGGTCGCCGCTTTCGACCACCGCTCCAGCTCCTCGCCGTCGGCGGGTTTGCAGTCCACCTCACAGTCCACGCCGACCACGCCCAAGACCGACGGCACGATAACCGCAGCGGCGCAGAAGATCCAACCGAGCGTGGTGACGATCAACGTGACCGGCGAGCTGGAGCAGGGCACTGGCTCTGGGGTGATCATTCGTGCCGACGGCTACATCCTCACCAATTACCACGTCGTCTCGGTGGCCGCGTCCGGCGGCACGATCGCGGTGGTGACCGCGGACGGGCAACAAGCCACCGCGACGGTCGTCGGCACCGACCCGTCCGACGACCTCGCGGTGATCAAGACCAGCGGTTTGACGGGCCTCACCGCCGCCACTTTCGCCAGCTCGGCCGGTCTGGTCGTGGGCCAGTCGGTGGTCGCTGTGGGCGCGCCGCTCGGACTGTCCAACACAGTGACCTCCGGCATTGTCAGCAACACCGCGCGCCCGGTGCGCGCCGGCGACAACGACGCCGCAGTCTTCAACGCGATCCAGACCGACGCGGCGATCAACCCGGGCAACTCCGGCGGGCCGCTCGTCGACCTCAACGGTGACGTGGTCGGCATCAACTCAGCGATCGCGAGCACCGGCGGCCAGGGGTTGCAGGTCCCGGGCGCGCAACAGCAGTCGGGCAGCATCGGCATCGGCTTCGCCATCCCGTCGGATGAGGCGAGCCGGATCGCGGGCGAGCTGATCACAACCGGCAAGGCGACCCATGCCGTCATCGGGGCGACCGTCGCCACCGATCAAAGCGCCGTCGGCGCGGTCATCCGCACGGTCACCGCCGGCAGCCCCGCCGACAAGGCCGGGTTGAAGTCCGGTGACGTGGTCACCATGCTCGATGACCAGCGGGTCCAAGACGCCGACGGCCTGATCGCGGCCATCCGCACGCACGCCCCCGGGCAGACGGTGACGCTGAGCATCACCAGCGATGGAGCCGCCAAGACGGTGTCGGTCCAGCTCGGTGAGGCGACCGACGGCTGACCCCGGACCGACGACCGACCCCGCGCGAACCAGAGCATCGCCTCTTGCCGGGCCGGACCGCGCCCCGTCAACCCAGCCAGTTGTGGTTGTCGCGGCGCGGTCCGGCCGCCCAAACTCGGCGAATGCCAGGACGCATGTCGATTACCGAAAACGGCCACACGAACACGAAACGTCTACTTGACGACTCCCCTGCGTCCCCAATCGAACACCATGAACTTCAATTGCGAGCAACGTCACTATCACATCCACGCAATCACGAAAGTTCGCACTTGACGGCATGGTCTCTGGTGTGCGACCGTCGTCATATTCCGACCGCTGCTGTCAAGCGCGGATCGGAAGGGGCGCGAGGCCCCGGCAGTTCCCCCCGGTCTGCTGGGGCCTCGCCTGGACTGCGGGCGCGCTCATCATCAGCGAAACGAACTATACTCCCCCAGTGCCCAAACCAGCCAAATCCGATTAATCCGAATCGTGCGTGTCGGACCGATCGGACGCATCGTCGTCACGCGCCGCCGGCGCGACATCGCCAGTGGAGCGCTCAGCAGCGCTCGCGGCGGCTTCCTCCGCCGCGACCAGCACCTCGATCCGATGATCCCCGCCTCGGCGGATCGTCACCTTTCCCGAGTCGAGGTCGATGCGCCGCCCGCCCGAGGAGTCGCCAATCTGTTGCCGGGTGGCTAGCAGCCGGCGCTTCTCCTCGTCCATGTGCCGCTTGGACGGGTTGAAGAGCGCGTCGATACCCCACTGGGTCATACCGCGAGTCTAGAGCCTGCCGACCCGACGGAACGGGACTCGACCCGGCCGGCCCGGCGGGCGATCGCGGCGCGGCGCGACGGGCGCGCCACTGGCCACCAGCGCGCGCCGGCTCGGCGCTGACCTCGGCTGGCGCCGGATCGCCTCGGCTGGCGCCGGCTCAGCTCGGCTGGCGCCGCCGCGCGATCGTCAGCAGCGCCGCGCCCAACAGCAAGAGCGACACCGCCGCCAGCGCGTGGGTCAGGGCCGCGGCTCCGGTTAGGGGAAGACGATCGAATGCGACCACTGCGGTGGACTCGCTGGTCACGCGCACTCCGTTGGGCGCGACGCCGGTCGCGGTCGCGGTGTTTCGGATCTTGCCGGCGGCGATGTCCGCCGCAGTGGCGGAATACACCGCGACGCAGGTGATCCGCTGCCCGGGCAACAGCGTGTCGGCGCCCGCCGGGCAGTCAATGCTCGGCGCGGCGCCGCTGCCGCTGAACGCGCCCTCGCGCACCGCCACCCCGGTCAGCTTGACGTTCCCGGTGTTGGTGACCGTGAGGGTGTACTCGATGGTGGCGCCCGCTGCGGAAACCCCCAGCGCGGTCCCCGTCTTAACCAGTTCGAGCGCCGGTCGCGCCTGCTGTGGCAACACCACCTTGGCCATCACCGCAGCGACTTTGTCCCCGGACGGGGCGGAGCCGACGGCGGTCGCCGAGTTGCTCAGCCGCCCCGCCGCGATGTCCGTGCCGGTCAGCGTGTAGGTCGCGGCGCAGATCACCTGCGCCCCGGGCGCGAGCGCTGCCGCGCCCGCCTGGCAGCGAACCTTTGGCGCGGGACCGGCGCCGCTGAACACACCCTCGTTGATCTTGATGCCGCGGATCGTGACATTGCCTGTGTTGGTGACCACGAACGTGTAGGCCACTTTTTCGCCGGCGCGGAACGCCGAAACACTCGCCGACTTGACCAACGACAGGCCTGGACGCCGGTCAGCGGTCACTGGCGCCGACGAACGGTCCGACGTCAGCGAACCATTCCGCGCGGTCGAGCCCCGAACCACCGCCGTGTTGTCGAACCCACCGGCGTCGATATCCGCCTGGGTGACCGTGTAGTGCGCGGTGCACCAGGTCTGGGCCCCCGGGGCCAACACCGCCCCCTCGTCCGGGCACGACACTGCGGGGGTGCCGCCGGAGCCAGTGAACGCCACCTCGTCCACACCCTCGAACGTCGCCGACGCGGCACCGGTGTTCTGCACCGCGTAGCTGTAGGTGATCACGGTTCCTGCCTTGGACACCGTGCTCGGCGAGGCGGTCTTCGTCAGAGTCAGCAGCGGAGCGGCGTCGGAGGTCACCTCCGCCGTGTCTGGAGGCGACTGGATCGGCCCATCCACCGCCGCCACGCCCCCCGCCACCGCCGTGTTGCTCAAGCCACCCGCGTCGATGTCCGCCTGGCGCACCACGTACCCCCGCGACACACACACCGTTGATTCACCGGGTCCGAGCACGATCGGCGCGTTCCGGCAACGCACACTCGGCGCGGAGCCATCGCCGGTGAAGCTCGTCTCGGTGATCGAGCCATCGAACCGCACCGACTGCTGCCCGTCGTTCTCGACCGTGTAGGTGAAAACCACCCTCTGCCCGGCCGCCGACACCGTGGATGGCGAGGCCGTCTTCACCAAGCTCAACGACGCGACCGCAGTGGACGTCAC
>WQZC01000153.1 GCA_009780925.1 Actinomycetes bacterium
GAACCCGGTGCGGGTGACCCGCTTGAGATACACCGCCGGGATGATCTGGTCGGTGTCGACGTTGCTGCGCCGCAGCGGCGCGACCCGGCCGGTGTGCGCGGTGAACTTGTCCATCGTCTTGTCGTCCTTTGCGATTCGCGGGTCACAGATCGGCGGGGCTGGCCAGGCGGCCGGTGATGGCGGTGGCCGCGGCGACCAGCGGGCTCACCAGGTGGGTGCGGCCGCCCTTGCCCTGGCGGCCCTCGAAATTGCGGTTCGAGGTGCTCGCCGAGCGCTCCCCCGGCGCGAGCTGGTCGGGGTTCATGCCCAGGCACATCGAGCAACCGGCGCGCCGCCACTGCGCCCCGGCGGCGGTGAAGATCGCGTCCAGGCCCTCGGCCTCGGCCTGCGCGCGCACCCGCACCGAGCCGGGCACTACCAGCATTCGCACCCCGTCGGCGACCTTGCGGCCGGCCAGCACCCCGGCGGCGGCGCGCAGGTCCTCGATCCGGCCGTTGGTGCACGAGCCCACGAAGACGGTGTCGACGGCGATGTCGCGAAGCTTCGTGCCAGCGGTCAACCCCATGTAATCGAGCGCTTTGCGCGCGGCGACCCGCTCGGCGTCGGTGGCCAGCGCCGCCGGGTCGGGCACCTCACCGGACAGCGGCGCGCCTTGCGCCGGGTTGGTCCCCCAGGTGACGAATGGCGTCAGCGCGCCGGCGTCCAATCTCACCTCGGCGTCGAAGGTCGCGTCGTCGTCGGTGCGCAGGCTCTTCCAGTAGTCGACGGCCTGCTCCCATTGCTCCCCGGCGGGGGCGTGCGGGCGGCCTTTGAGGTATTCGAGGGTGGTCTGGTCGGGGGCCACCATGCCGGCGCGCGCGCCCCATTCGATGCTCATGTTGCAGATCGTCATCCGGCCTTCCATGGACATCGCGGCGATCGCTTCACCGCGGTACTCGACCATGTGGCCCTGACCGCCGCCGGTGCCGGTCTTGGCGATCAGCGCGAGGATGACGTCTTTCGCGCTCACCCCGGCGGGCAGTTCGCCGTCGATGGTCACCGCCATCGTCTTCGGCCGCTCCATGGGCAGGGTTTGCGTGGCCAGCACGTGCTCGACCTGGGAGGTGCCGATGCCGAACGCCAACGCGCCGAACGCGCCGTGAGTGGAGGTGTGCGAGTCGCCGCAGACGATCGTCATGCCCGGCTGGGTCACGCCCAGCTGCGGGCCGATCACGTGCACGATGCCCGAGTTCTCATCGCCCATCGGGTAGGCGGTGACGCCGAACTCGGCGCAGTTGCGGCGCAGCGTCTCGATCTGCGTCCGGCTCACCTCGTCGGTGATGGCCTCGGCGCCGCGCAACGGCAGCGTGTAATCAGTCGGGGTGTTGTGGTCCTCGGTGGCCAGCGTCAGCTCCGGGCGGCGCACTCTTCGGCCGGCGAGGCGCAGCCCGTCGAAGGCCTGCGCGCTGGTGACCTCATGCACCAGGTGCATGTCGATGTAGAGCAGGTCCGGCTCGCCCGGCGCGGCGCGCACCACATGCGCGTCCCACAGTTTGTCCGCGAGTGTCTTGCCCATCCGTTCCTCGCCTTCCTGATCGCTGCTGGTGGCGCCGCGCTGCGGGCGACGCCACCCCTGATGATTTGCGTCCTAGTATTTGAGACTCTAGTATCGCCTTATGGGACAGCATAGCGGCGCCGGAAGCGGCGACGCGGCCGGGCCGGACTCAGGCGCCAGCGGGCGCAGCGGGATCGGCGTGCTGGACAAGGCCATGGACATCCTCAACGCCGTCGCCGTCGAGCCGCGCGCGCTCGCCGATCTGGTCGGCGCCACCGACCTGCCGCGGGCCACCGCGCACCGGCTCGCGGTCGCGCTGGAGGTCCACGGCCTGCTTTCGCGCGACACCGAGGGCCGCTTCACCCTGGGGCGGCGGGTCGGCGAGCTGGCCGCCGCGCTGCCCGACCCGCTGCTGAGCGCGGCCGCGCCGGTGCTCGCCTGGATCCGCGACGAGTGCGGGGAAAGCGCGCAGCTGTACCGCCGGGACGGCAACTCGCGGGTCTGCGTGGCCGCCGCCGAGCGGGCCACCGGACTGCGCACCACGGTGCCGGTCGGGGCACGGCTACCGCTTACCGCCGGGTCCGGCGCGCAAGTCCTGCTCGCCTGGGCGGACGGGCACCCGGCCGACGAGTCGCGCACCCGGTTCTCCGCGCGCACCCTGGCCGAGGTGCGCCGGCGCGGCTGGGCGCAGTCCGTCGGCCAGCGCGAGGCCGGCGTCGCCTCAGTCTCCGCGCCGGTGTTCGACGCCTCCGGCGCGCTGGTGGCGGCGGTTTCCGTCTCCGGGCCGATCGAGCGGCTGGGCCGCGACCCGGGCGCCCGCCTGGCCCCGGTGCTGGGCCGGGCCGCGCGCCGCATCAGCGCCGCGCTGGCAGCGCGCCCCGCCCGAAGGGCCCGCTGACTCGTCGCCGAGCCGCAGGAGGTTGGACTATGGGTCATCCGGCGGACATTACCGTGGTTTGCGTCACAGTTTGCCCAGAAATAGTGATACACACGACCCTAGCGGCGTCCACCTACTGGGACTTTACGTTGGCGAGAATGGGCGCCGGCGCCCGTGATGCTCTGAGATTGGGTGTGTGATGTCGTTCCTCAAACGGCCCGCCAGCTTCATGTGCCACCGCAGCAGCAACCTAGGCCGCCGCATGGTCAAGGTCCGGATGCGCACCCGGCTCAGCGCAGCAGGCGCCGCGCTGGCACTGGTGGGCGTGAGCGCGCTGGTGACGGCCACCATGGGCGGTGGCAACCCATCCACCGCTGCCCCGGGCAATCCCGGCGTGCCGCAGCCCGGCGTCATTGTCTACGCCGAGGACTTCTCCTCTGGCGAGATCACCGGCAGCGGCGCGACGATCACCACGCCGTTGGGCATCGAGGACTACACCGGCGTGCAGACCGACCCCTACACGGGCACGAGCTACTCGGAGACCTACAGCGCGGATACCAGCTGGTCGTCCTCCGCCAACAACTGCAACGGGTGGATCCTGCGGGCGACCGACGCGACCAGCACTGACCCGGGTTGTCTGAATGGCGGCGGGGCGGACAACGCGGGCAACGCGCACAGCGCCTGGTACTACCTGACCGCCATGGTGGATGCGCTCGGCGCGGCGCAGGGCCAGACCAACCCCGCGACCAACAACGCCGTCGCGTCGATGACCAACCTGCCCATCTCCGGCCCGTCCGTCCCTATGGATGCGGGCGCGCAATTCATCACCTCTGAGTCCATCCCGGTGGTCCCTGGGCACTACTACATAGCATCGGCCTATTTCGCGGCGTCGCACTGCAAGCGGGACGCGGGCCCCCGGGCCTGGACTGACCCCAGCGAGGCGTTCGCGCTATTGGAGAACGGCTCCCTGTTCTGGCTCAGCAGCGGGCTCAACCCGTGCACCTCGACCGTGTCGGGGTTCTCCCCTTGGGTGTACACCGAGGGGTCGAACAAGACGAATGTCTACGTCACGGAACTGCAGTCAGCGGCGTTGCAGATCCCATCGGACGGCAGCGTCACCCACGTTGGAATTGAGATCTACAACGCGGTGAACGCCAACGTCGGCAATGACGTGGCTTTCGACCTTCCGGAACTCATCGATGTGACCCCACAGCTGGACAAGTCGTTCAGTCCAGACACCATCACCGCCGGCGGAACCTCGACCCTCACCTTCACCATCACCAACACCGATGAGCTCGGCGCGAAAGATGACTGGTCGTTCACCGACGAGCTGCCGACCAGCCCGGGTCAGATGACGGTGGCGGACCCGCTGGACTGGTCCACCACCTGCGCCACGGGCACGACCGTTGACGCGGCCGGCGGCGACACCTCGATCAAAGTCAGCGGGAATCTCGCCGCCGGGTCGGAGTCCTGCACCGTCACCGTGAAGGTCACCGCCACGACGCCTGGCGACTACGAGAACAAGATGCCGAACACCGACAGCGGCGGCCTGCTGCCGCCCGATCCGGCGACCTTGAGCGTCACCGCCCCCCCGAACGTCCCGGTGTTGACGCTGACCAAGACGGCGTCGGTCAAGGACGCCCACGGGGCCTCTTTGGGCGCCGGGCCGGCGACGGCCGCTGACGATGTCGTCACCTACACCTTCGAGGTGAAGAATGTCGGGACCGGGCCGGCGACCGACGTGACCATCGACGACGCCGGCGCGTACACCGACACCACCCAGCCCGGCTTCTCCGGCTCGGGGACGCTCGGGTCCATCAGTTCCTGCTCGCCGATAAGTCTTCCCGGCACATTGGCGGCGGACGAGTCCACCACCTGCACCGCCAGCTACACCGTCACCCAGGCCGACATCGACGCCGGCGACTCGATCCTCAACACCGCGACCGCGTCCGGCACAGCGCCGGACGACAGCGCGGTAACCTCGTCGCCGGCGGACGCGACCGTGGAGGTGAGCCAGGACCCGCAGCTCACCCTGGACAAATCCGCCTCCCCGAACGACGCGTTGACCAAAGACGAAACCCTCACCTACTCGTTCACCGTCACCAACTCCGGAAACGTCACGGTGCATGGCATCAGCATCGATGACGGCGACGCCTACACCGACGCGACCGCGCCGGGCTTCAGCGGCACCGGCACGCTGTCCGCAGTCGACTGCCCGGACACCACGCTCGATCCCGGCGCGGTCACCATCTGCACCGCGACCTACACCGTCACCCAGGCCGACGTGAACGCCGGGCATGTCTACAACACCGCCCAGGCCAACGGCCTCGACCCGAGCGACAATCCGGTGGCCTCCAACCTGTCGCCGGCGGAAGTCCCAGGCGCCCCGGACCCGAAGATCACGCTGGCCAAGTCACACGAGACCCTCACCGGCACGGTGGAGGCCGGCGACACCGTCACGTTCTTGTTCGACGTCACGAACTCCGGCAACGTGACGCTCAGCGATGTCGGCGTGACCGACACGATGGTCGGCCTTTCCAGCCCCGTCGCCTGCCCGGGCACCGGGCAAGCGTGGCCGGACACAGCCAATGAGGGCGTCCTGCAGCCCGGTGAGTCGGTGACCTGCGACGCGACCTACACCCTCACCCAGCCCGATATCGACGCCGGCAGCCTCGCGAACCCCTCGGCCACCGTGACCGGCACCGCGCCGGGTGGCAGCGCGGTGACCGACGAGGCCTTCGACACGGTGGATCTGCCCGCCGCGCCGTCGCTGAGCGCGGACAAGAGCGCCGACCCGACGACCTTCACCGCCGCCGGCCAGACGATCGCCTACACCGTCACGGTGACCAACACCGGCAACGTGACGCTGCACAGCATCGGCATCGACGAGGTGTCCTTCTCCGGCACCGGGACCCACCCGACACTGACCTGCCCGTCCGGGTCGCTCGCGCCCAACGACACCGTCGAGTGCACCGGCAGCTACGTCACCACCCAAGACGACGTCGACGCCGGGAAGATCGACAACACCGCCACCGCGACCGGCGCCGCGCCCGATGACAGCGCCGTCGTCTCCGAGCCCGCCAACGCGAGCGTGGACGCGCCGGCCGACCCAGCCATCAGCCTGGTCAAATCCAGCTCGATGTCGGACCCCGCCGACTACGTCCTCGGCGCTGAGGTCGACTACTCGTTCGTGGTCACCAACACCGGCAACGTCACCCTGCACGACGTGGCCGTCACCGAGACCGACTTCACCGGCGCGGGCGGCGCCCCGGCCATCGACTGCCCGGACACCACCCTTGACGCCGGCGCGCAGATGACCTGCACCGCCAGCTACACCGTCACCCAGGACGACATCGACGCCGGCCAGCTGGCCAACAGCGCGCACGCGGTGGGCGCCAGCCCAGCCGGCGACGAGGTGACCGCCGACTCCGACGTCACCATCCCAGGCAACGCCGCCCCGGAGCTCACCCTGGTCAAGACGGTCACCCCGGACACCGCGACGGCCGCCGGCCAGACCGTCGCCTACTCCTTCCGGGTGACCAACACCGGCAACGTCACCGTGTCCGGCATCGGCATCGACGAGACGGACTTCACCGGCACCGACGGCCCGCTGGCCGTCGACTGCTCATCCGCGCCCGCCTCGCTCATTCCCGGCCAGTCCGCGACCTGCACCGCCAGCTACACCATCACCCAACAAGACGCCGACGCCGGCGCGGTCGACAACACCGCCATCGCGACCGGCACCGGACCGGGCGGCGCGCCGGTCCAGTCAGCTCCGGACAGCGCCCAGCTGTCCATCCCAGCCGCGCCCGCGCTGAGTGTCGCCAAGACCGCCGACCCGACGACCTTCACCGCCGCCGGCCAGACGATCGCCTACACCGTCACGGTGGCCAACACCGGCAACGTGACGCTGGACGACATCGGCATCGACGAGGTGTCCTTCTCCGGCACCGGGACCCACCCGGCGCTGTCCTGCCCGTCCGGGTCGCTCGCGCCCAACGACACCGTCGAGTGCACCGGCAGCTACGTCACCACCCAAGACGACGTCGACGCCGGGAAGATCGACAACACCGCC
>WQZC01000154.1 GCA_009780925.1 Actinomycetes bacterium
CGACCCGGCCACCTACGTCGGCAACGCCCTCTCGCCGGCGACGGCGCTGCGGGCCGAGGTGGTCGACGCGGCGACGCAGGCCGTGCGGGTGGAGGTGGCCGACTTCCAGCTGTCCTTGGCGATCGGCCGGGAGGGACAGAACGCCAGGCTGGCCGCCCGGTTGACCGGGTGGCGCATCGACATCCACGCCGACACCGAGTCGGACGGCACGGCCGCGCGCGAGTCGGGCGACTAGAGGTAAACTGCTGCGTGGTCGTCCAGCCAACGACGGCGGTTGATGCTGCCTCGCAACTGCCCCGCACGGGGCCGACGCGCACCTGCATCGGCTGCCGGAAACGCTCGGCGACCGCCGAGTTGCTCCGTGTCGTCGCGGTGTCGAGCTCGGCAGGCACGGCTGATCAGTCAGATCAGCGCTCCAGGTCGGCGCCAGCCGACCGGCGGGCGGCGGTCGTGCGTGTCGTTCCCGATCCGCGCCGCCGCGCCACCGGACGGGGAGCGTGGTTGCATCCCGACCCGGCGTGCGCGGCGCTCGCGCAACGCCGCCGGGCCTTCGCTCGGGCGCTTCGAGTGTCCGGTGAGGCGGATCCGAGCGCGGTGCTCGAGCACGTCGCGGAACACTCCTCGGCTGACCGCAGTGCATGAACGACCTGGGCGGAGCCATCCGCCCATCTCGCGAAGGTGAGTTACAAACTATGGGCACTCGATGAAGCGCCAGCAATGAGAACGTCCACCGTCTAACTGGGTCCGAGCGGGTCGCCGCCTGGTCCCCCAAGAAGGAGTCCTGTGCCAGGCAAGATCCGCGTCTCCGCGCTCGCCAAAGAGCTAGGCATCACGAGCAAGGAGGCTCTCGCCAAGCTCGGCGAGATGGGTGAATACGTAAAGAGCCCGTCCTCTTCGGTTGAAGCGCCGGTGGCGCGTCGGCTGCGTGAGGCCTTCCCGCCCTCCCGGCCGACCGCCGGCAGTGGCGGGGCGGCGCCCGCCGAGCGGGCGCCGGCCGCACCGGTCGCGCCCCCCAAAGCACCGGCAGCGGACGCCGCGCTCTCGCCGGGCACGGCGGCGCCGGAAGCGGCACCGCCGGCGGTCGCCGCCGAGCGGCACCCGGAAACAGTGGCGCCCAACCCGGCGAAGGTGTTCCCGCGCCCGACGGCGCGGCCAGCGCCGGCCGGCCCGGCCGCGACGCGCCCGGGACCGGCCCGGACCCCCGAGCCCCAGCCGTCCGCCGCACCGTCGACCGCGGCGCAATCACCCGCACCCGTGCCGGAGCAGTCGAGCCCGACATCCGCCGCGCCACCAGCCGCCCCGCCGGCCTCGGCGCCACCGGCCGCCGCGCCGCCGGAGGCCAGCGCCGCGGCCCAACCAGCGGCGGCCCAACCAGCGGCGGCCCAATCAGCCGCGGCCCAACCGGCGGCGGCCCGCCCCGGCCCGCGCCCGGGCCCGCCGCGACTGGGCAACAACCCGTTCGGGGTCGCCGGCAGCTCGCCGAGCACCCGTCCGCCGGCTCCCCGTCCCGGGCCGCCCGGCGCTCCTGGCGCGCCCGGTGCGCCCGGCGCGGCGCCGCCGCGACCCGGCGGTCCCCGGCCACCAGGAGCCGGGGGGCCACGCCCGAACCCGGCGATGATGCCACCGCGTCCGAACCCCGCCATGATGCCCCCGCGCGGGACCCGGCCCGGCCCGGGTGGACGTCCCGGCGCTCCCGGTGCTCGGCCCGGCGCGCCCGGCCGGCCCGGAGCGCCCGGTGGCGGTGGCCGTCCGGCGGGGCCGTACCGTCCCGGCGGCGCCGGCGCGGGCGGCGCGGGCGGCGCCAGCACTGGTGCCGCGCCATCAACCGGCGGCCCGTACCGCGGCCGGCCGGGCGGTGGCGGCGGTGGCCCGAGCGGCAGAGGACGCGGCGCCGGCACGGCAGGCGCGTTCGGCCGTCAGGGCGGACGCCCGGCGCGGGGCCGCAAGAGCAAGAAGCAGCGCCGGCAGGAGTTCGACAACATGTCCGCCCCGACCCTCGGCGGCGTCATGGTCCCGCGCGGCGCGGGCGACGTGGTCCGCCTGCCGCGCGGCTCGTCGCTGTCCGACTTCGCGGAGAAGATCAACGCCAACCCGGCGGCGCTGGTCACCGTGCTGTTCCATCTCGGCGAGATGGCCACCGCCACCCAGTCGCTGGGCGAGGAGACGCTGCAACTGCTCGGCGCGGAGCTGAACTACCAAGTCCAGGTGGTCAGCCCCGAGGACGAGGACCGCGAGCTGCTGGAGTCCTTCGACCTCAGCTTCGGCGCCGACGAGGGCGGCGAGGAGGCATTGGAGGCCCGCCCGCCGGTGGTCACCGTCATGGGCCACGTGGACCATGGCAAGACCCGGCTGCTGGACGCGATCCGCAAGACCAACGTGGTCTCCTCCGAGGCCGGCGGCATCACCCAGCACATCGGCGCCTACCAGGTGCGCGTCGAATACGAGGGCAACGGTCGTGCGCTCACCTTCATCGACACCCCGGGCCATGAGGCGTTCACCGCCATGCGCGCCCGGGGCGCGGCGACCACCGACATCGTGGTGCTGGTCGTGGCCGCCGACGACGGGGTGATGCCGCAGACCATTGAGGCGCTCAACCACGCCCAGGCCGCCGACGCGCCGGTGGTGGTCGCCGTCAACAAGATCGACAAGGAGAACGCGAACCCCGCCAAGGTGCGCCAACAGCTCACCGAGTATGGGCTGGTCGCCGAGGAATACGGCGGCGACACCATCTTCGTGGACGTCTCCGCGCGGGCCAACACCAACATCGACGGGCTGCTGGACGCGGTGCTGTTGACCGCCGACGCCGCCTTGGACCTGCGCGCCAATCCGACCCAGGACGCGCAAGGCACCGTCATCGAGGCCCGACTGGACCGCGGTCGCGGCCCGGTGGCCACCCTGCTGGTGCAGCGCGGCACGCTGCGCGTGGGCGACTCGGTGGTCGCCGGCGACGCCTTCGGCCACGTTCGGGCCATGCTCGACGAGAACGGCGACCCGGTGCACGAGGCCAGTCCGTCGCGGCCGGTGCAGGTGCTCGGGTTGACCTCGGTGCCCGGCGCCGGCGACTCGTTCCTCGTCGTGGAGGAGGACCGGATCGCGCGGCAGATCGCCGACCGGCGCTCGGCGCGCGAGCGCAACGCCCAGCTGGCGGCGACCCGGCGGAGGATCTCGCTCGACGACCTGGACAAGGCGCTGGCCGACGCCGAGCTGCAACAGCTCAACCTGATCATCAAGGGTGACGTGTCCGGCTCGGTCGAGGCGCTGGAGGACGCCCTGGTCAAGATCGACCCGGGCGACGAGGGCGTGTCGCTGCGCGTCATCGGCCGCGGCGTCGGCGCGATCAATGAGAACGACGTGAACCTGGCCATCGCGTCCAGCGCCGTGATCATCGGCTTCAACGTCCGCCCGGCCGGCAAGGCGGGCGAGCTGGCCGACCGGGAAGGCGTGGACATCCGCTATTACGCGGTGATCTACCAGGCCATCGACGAGATCGAAGCCGCGCTCAAGGGCATGCTCAAGCCTGAATACGAAGAAGTGCAGCTCGGCACCGCCGAGGTGCGCGAGGTGTTCCGGGTGCCGCGCGTCGGCAACGTCGCCGGCTCGCTGGTGCGCTCCGGGACGATCCGCCGGCACAGCAAGGCCCGGCTGATCCGCGACGGCTCGGTGGTCGCCGACAACCTGACCATCGACTCGCTCAAACGGTTCAAAGATGACGCCACCGAGGTTCGCGACGGGTACGAGTGCGGGATTGGGCTCGGGTCGTACAACGACATTCGGATCGACGACGTCATTGAGACGTTCGAGATGCGGGAGAAGCCGAGAGTTTAGTTGCATTGGGTGGGGGCGGGTGCCCACTTTCTCCGGGCGGTCAGGCTTGATCCCTCCGAAAGCGGGCACCCGCCCCCAGCGAAGCCGAATGGTTCGGGCCGTTCTCCTGATTTTCGGGCGGCTCGGTTCCTCGGGTGGGTGTCGTTTCGCGCCCCGGTCTTTTGATTACGGGGGCGGGTGGGCGTTGTTGATCCAGGCGGGCGTCTCGGCGAATGCCGCGTTGGGCTGTTCGACTGATTGACTGAATCGAGGGGAGGCTGGCGTGGTCGTTGGGGTTTTGGTTTGTGACCTGTTGCTGGGCGATATTCGGTCGCTGAAACAGAAGCGGGCAGTGGTGCGGCCGATCGTGGCCGAGCTGCGGCGGCGGTTCGAGGTGACGGCGGCCGAGACCGGCTCAGCGGAGCTGCATCGGCGCGCGGAGGTGTCCGTCGCCGTCGTCGCGTCCGCGCACGGCCATGTGGTCGATGTGCTCGACGGGTGCGAGCGGGCGCTGGCGGCCCACCCCGAGGTGGAGCTGCTCAGCGCCCGGCGGCGCGTCCTCGACGACGACGACCTCGGCTGAGGGACCATCGAAGCGAGACGATCGAGTTTGGGCGATCGAGGCACGGCGATCGAGTCTGGGCGAGCCAGACGAGACGACCCGGACACGGCGATCCAGGAAGATCCAGGAAGATCCAGGAAACGAGAGGCGAGCAGATGGTGGACACCGGACGGGCGCGGCGGCTGGCCGGGCGGATCAAGCAGATCGTCGCGTCGGAATTGGAGATGCGGGTCAAGGACCCGCGCCTCGGCATGATCACGATCACCGAGGTGCGGCTCACCGGCGACCTGCACGACGCGACGGTGTTCTACACCGTGCTCGGCAGCGAGCAGGACGTGGCCGACACCGCCGCCGCGTTGGAGTCGGCCAAGGGCACGCTGCGCAGCGAGGTGGGCCGGCAGACCGGGGTGCGGTTCACCCCGACGCTGGCCTTCGTGCGCGACGCCACGCCGCAGACCGCGCAGCACATCGACGACCTGCTGGCGGTCGCCGCCGAGGCCGACGCGCGGGTGCGCGAGGCGCGGGTGAACGCCGTCCCCGCCGGCGACGCCGACCCCTACCGGGAAACCGAACCGCGGGAGCCGTGACGGCGGCGGGCCAGCCCGCCGCCGACGCCTCGACGCGGCGGCTGTTAGCGCTGACCGTCTCAGCGTTCGCGGTGCTGGCCGCCGAGCCGTCCTATCTGCTCATCGACACCGCCGTGGTCGGCCATCTGGGCGCGCGGCAGCTTGCCGGGCTGGGGGTCGCCGGCGCGCTGATGTCACTGCTGACCATCGTCGGGACCTTCGTCGAGTACGGCACCACCGCCCGGGCGGCCCGCTGGTTCGGTGCCGGGCGCACCGACGCGGCCGTCGCCGAGGGGGTGCAGGCGACCTGGCTGGCGGTCGGCATCGGGGTCGCGGTGGTGGCGCTCGGCGAGCTGTTCGCCGCGCCGCTGACGTCCCTGCTGGCCGGTGACGCCGCCACCGCGCGAGCCGCCGAGTCGTGGTTTCGCATCGCGGTGATCGGGTTGCCGGGCGTGCTGGTGGTGCTCGCCGGCAACGGTTGGATGCGCGGGCTGCAGCGCACCCGGGAACCGGTGCGGATCGTGCTGGTGGCCAACGCGCTGTCCGCCGCCGCCTCGCCGCTGCTGGTGTACCCGGCCGGGCTTGGTCTGGAGGGTTCGGCGGTCGCTAACGTCGGTGCTCAGATCGTCGGCAGCGCGCTGTTCCTGGGCGCGCTGAGACGCGCTGCCCGTACCCGCTGCGGCTTGCGTCCGGATCGGGCGATCATCCGCGCCCAGGTGGTGCTCGGTCGGGACCTGATTGTGCGCGAGGCGGCGTTCCAGGTCGCGTTCCTCACCGCCGCCGGGGCCGCCTCGCGGATGGGCGCCGCGCAGGTCGCCGCGCATCAGATCGGCATGCAGCTGTGGACGTTCATGGCGCTGCTGCTGGACTCGGTGGCCATCGCCGCGCAGTCGCTGGTCGGCGCGGCCCTGGGCGGCTCCGATGCCGGCGCGGCCCGGCTGGTTGCTTGGCGCGTCGCGCGCTGGGGGCTGGTCGCGGGGGTCGGGTTCGCGGCGCTGCTGGCCGCCGGCTGGCTCGTGGTGCCGCGGCTGTTCTCCTCCTCGCCGGACGTGGTGGCCCAGGCGTCGGTGCTGTGGCCGTGGTTCGTGGGCATGATGCCGGCTGCCGGCGTGGTGTTCGCCCTGGACGGGGTGCTGATCGGGGCTGGTGACGTGGCGTTCATGCGCACCATCACCATCGTCGGGGCGCTGCTCGCGTTCGCGCCGCTGAACCTGGCCGCGCTGCATTGGCACTGGGGGTTGGGCGGCGTCTGGGCGGGGATGACCGCGTTCATCCTGGTGCGGCTGGTAGGCATGGTGGCACGCACCCGCGGCGAGCGCTGGGTGGTGCTGGGAGGAGCGAGCTGTTGACCGTTCAAGGGGCAGCCGGCACCGACGGACTGGTGGTGGTGGACAAGCCGGCCGGCTGGACCTCGCACGACGTGGTGGGCCGGATGCGTCGGCTGGCGCGCACGCGCCGGGTCGGCCACGCCGGCACGCTGGACCCG
>WQZC01000155.1 GCA_009780925.1 Actinomycetes bacterium
TCGACCCGCCGAAGATCAGCCGGCGGAGCTGCCGCGCGGCCCACTGGGAGGCCTCCGCCGGTCAGCCGAGCGCCTCGCGCCGCCACACGGAGATCATCCGACGGGTGCCTCGCGCCGCCACACGGTGATCGGGCGACCGCTGCCCGCCGATTCCGCCTGGGCCGTGGCGAGCACCGCCGCGATCGTCGCCCGGTCGGCGGCTGGCAGCCGGGCGCTCACCCACCAGTCCAGGCGCACCGGTCGCGCCGGAAGCCAGGAGAGGTCGCGCAGCACGTCGGCCAGCGCGTCCAGGTTCGGCGCGGCCCACGACGGCGCGCCCACGGCGCGATAGACGGCCGTGATGACGCCCCGCTTGCTGTCCGCGGGCAGGATGACGCCCCTCATGGCGCGCACCGGCCCACCGCGCCGCCGCCGCGCGCGGCGGCGTCGCGCGCGGCGCCGCCGCGCGCCCTCGGAACGCGCGCGCCATGGCTTCTCATCGGCTCACATCCACCCGAACAAACGTCTCGTAGTGGTCGCCGGTGTAGAAGAACTGGCCGTCCGCACCGGTGATGATCCGTCGCGCGCCCCGATCGGTCGCTCCTGGAGTCGGCACCGTGTACTCGTGGTAGTACCCGTTCGGCTCATCGGGCAGCCGCCGCTCACGATTGGCGAACACCACGCCGTCGTTGCGGGGGTACGGGAATGGGCCGCCCTGCCGAATCAGCGCGACGGTGGCCGCGGCCTGCGGCGGCAGCGCCGACAACGCGACCAACGGAGCCTGGTCGGTCGCGCCCGCGCTCAGGCCCGTCACCGATCCGGTGGCAGAAGCGGCCGGGCGCGGCGTCGTGTGGGTCGCGCCCGGTTGCGGCGTCTGGGCCGATGCGCCTGACGACGCGGCGGCCGCATGGGTTCCCGGCGCACCGCCCGCGCCAGCCGTCGGAGCATCGGTCGCGCCGCTCGAGCAAGCGGCCGCCCCCGCGACCGCCAGCCCCGCCAATGCCAGCGCCAGCCACCGCGCGCGACGCCGCCGCGAGCCGGTCAGTGACATGGCCAAACCCTAAACGCAAGGCGGGACGATGGGACTCAAGCGCGGGGGTCAGGCGCCGGTCCGCGGCATCGTCGCGGGGGCCACCGGCATCAAGTCTCAGCCGTTCTTGGGGGAGCTGACTCGGGCCACCATCAGCGCGCTTGAAGGAGCCGAGGTCCCACTTCCCAAGCCGGGACACCGTCGCGTCGGGGACATCGGCCCGCGCACCGGCGCCGGAATCGCGACAGCCTCTGCGAAGGCCGGTCGAGCAGAGGCCCCACCGGGCAACGCGACACGCCGTGACGCGGTGGTGGTCCCGATGGAGAACTTCTTCCTAAACGCCGCCATTCTCCTCAACGTCATCCGGAACCTTGACGGTGAACGCGACAACCTCCCCATCGGCTTCCTCGGGGCCGGCCTGCCACAAACCAAGGGCCTGTTGACTCGAGCGGCGGCCTTCGGCGAGCGAACCACCGAAATGGTGCTCGGTGGGCTCGATGACCGCGCCGCCCGCGCGGTGCTGACCGAGCCCGCCGCGCGACTGGGCGTCACCTGGACCCCCGGGGCGCTCCAGCGCGCCACTGACCGGGCCAACGGCCATCCACAGTCGCTGCACATCATCGGAGCCGCCACCTGGGGATTCGCCGAACCCAGTCCTGGCGGCGTCCTGACCGAAGACGACCTGCTGCGCGGTGAGACCGATATCGCCACCGAGCTGACTTCGATGTTCGACGCCCGTTGGAGCGCCGCGACCCCGGCCGAGCGGGCTGTGCTGGCGGCTATGGCGAGCCTGGGTGAGGCGCCAACCAAACGCGCCGACCTGGCGGAGCGGCTCGGAGTCACCACCTATGCGCTCAGCAGAGCCCGCGCCAGCCTGATCGGCAAAGGGATCATCGAGGTCTCCGGTCATGGCTGCCTGCGTTTCACCGCTCCCGGGTTCGGCGAGTACGCGCGCGCCGCAGCCGACGCCACGGACCCGGCGCCGCCGCATTCCGACAGCGCCGAGAACCCCACGCCGCCTCGGCGCGCCTGACTGGAAGTCCAATCGCGGGCCCGACGGCGATTCCTCGCCGGTGATCCTAAAGTGACGGGCATGGGAGACGCACTGACAGCACAGACCATATGGCTCGCCGGCGACGGTGGCGACACGATCAACGCCTACCTCGCCCGGCCGAGCGACCCCGGCGCACGCGGCGGGGTGGTGGTCATCCACCACATGCCCGGCTGGGACCGGGCCACCAAAGAGATCACCCGCCGGTTCGCGGAAATGGGCTACGACGCGATCTGCCCGAACCTGCACCACCGGGAGGCCCCCGGCGCCGAGCCGGACGACGCGGCGGCGGCGAACCGCGCCGCCGGCGGTGTGCCAGATTCCCGGCTCGTCGGTGACATCGCCGCCGCGGCGGGCTTTCTGCGCGCGCTGGACACCGCCAACGGCAAGGTGGGAGTGATCGGCTTCTGCTCCGGTGGGCGCCAGTCGGTGCTGGCGGCCTGCAACCTAGCCCTCGACGCCGCAGTGGATTGCTACGGCGCGCGGGTCGTTGGTCCGGAGCAGGGCATCGAGGATCAGCTGGGCAAGCTGTCCTGCCCGCTGCTGGGCCTGTTCGGCAACGACGACGTGTCGCCTTCACCGGAGCAGGTGGACCGGCTGGAGGCGCTGCTGCGCGAGCATGGCAAGACCTACCGGTTCCACCGCTACGACGGAGCCGGGCACGCCTTTTTCGCCGTGGACCGCTCGGCCTACCGAGTGGCCGCGGCCGTGGACGGCTGGGAACGGATCACCGCGTTCTTCGCCGAGCGCCTGGCCGGCGGCGTTCCGCGCGCCCGTGCCGCGAATGCGTCGCCTGCCGCTGGCGCCACCAACCCGGACGGGAAGGAGTGAGGGACATGTGCACTTATGTGACCGAGCAGGTCAAGATCTCCGGCAGCGGGAAGGGCCCCCATGGTTGGTTCCGCCTCACCGCCGCCACCGTGTACTTCGATCACCCGGTGCACGCGCTGGGCGCCGAGCACACGTTGAACATCGACTTCGCCGCGCCCGAGCTGGGTCCGGCCGCGCGGGTCGCCGTGGAGCTGCTGCCGGCGACGGCAGAACGGCTGGTGGTCGCGATCCAGGCCGCGCTGGCCGCCGGCCCCGAGCACTGACCCACCCGAGCACAGACCCTCCCGGGCGCGCCACCGATCAGCGCACCCGACGATCGCGGGCGGCGCGGAGACCAGGCGCCCCGCCGCCCGGCCCACCCGACGATCGCGGGCGGCGCGCCGTTCGCGGATGCGCCGCCGCCCGGCCCACCCGCGAACGGCGCGCGAACCGCGCGATTGCGATAAGTTCGTCGCTGTGCGCGCCGTCTATGCTTCCGCTTTCGACACCGAAGAACCGCTGAACGCGCTGGTGGTCGGCGAACGACCCGAGCCGGTGGCGCCCGTCGGTTGGACCACGGTCGCGGTGCGAGCCGCCAGCCTCAACCACCACGACCTGTGGACCCTGCGCGGGGTCGGCATCGGCGCCGACCAGTTGCCGATGATCCTTGGCTGCGACGCGGCGGGCATCGACACCGCGACCGGGGATGCGGTCATCGTCCACTCGGTCATCGGCGGCAGACACTGGACCGGCGATGAGACCGAGGACCCGGAGCGCTCGCTGCTCTCTGAGCGGCACCAGGGCGCCTTCGCCGAGCGGGTGATCGTCCCGGCGCGCAATGTGCTGCCCAAACCGGCGGAGCTGTCCTTCGCCGAGGCGGGGTGCCTTTCCACCGCCTGGCTCACCGCCTACCGGATGCTGTTCGTGCGGTCCGGGCTGCGCCCCGGCCAGACGGTGCTGGTGCAGGGAGCCTCCGGCGGAGTGGCGAGCGCCTGCATCGCGCTCGGCCGCGCCGCCGGGTTCCGGGTCTGGGCCACCGCGCGCTCCGAATCCAAGCAGGACGCGGCCCGCCGGCTTGGCGCGCATCAGGCGTTCCCGTCCGGGGCGCGGCTGCCGGACCGGGTGGACGCGGTGCTGGAGACGGTCGGCGCGGCCACCTGGTCGCATTCGCTCAAGGCGCTGCGCCCCGGCGGGAGGGTGGTGCTCGCCGGCGCGACCAGCGGGCAGATGCCGCCCGCCGAGCTGAACCGCATCTTCTACCGGCAGCTGTCGGTGGTGGGCTCGACGATGGGCACCCGCGCCGAGTTCGCGCAACTGATCCAGTTCCTGCGCGACAGCGGAGTGCGCCCGACCATCGATCGAACCCTGCCGCTGGAACAGGCGCGGGACGGGTTCGCGGCGATGGCCGCCGGCGACCTCATCGGCAAGATCGTCTTCACGGTGTGACGGAATCGTTGGGCGAGCAGCGGCGCGGCCAGGTCACGGCCGTGGTGTGCGCAGCGTTTGACCCCGCCGCTGACCAGGCGATCCTCGCCGCGCGCGAGATCGTCCGTTCCCTGGGGGCGCCACTGCCGCCCACGCCGCCGCATCGCCCGCATTTCACCCTTTCCGCGGCCCGGGTGGACCGCGCCGAGCTGGTGGGCGTGGGCGAGCTCGCCGCCGAAGTCGCCGCCCGCCACCAGCCGATCCCACTGCTGCTGACCGAGGTCGGCCGGTTCGGGCGGGCCGGCGTCGTCTGGCTGGGGCCGGCGCCGACGACGGAACTGGCCGCGCTGCAGCGCGAGGTGTACCGATCACTGAAAACCTGTTGGCCCCCGGCGTTCGGCGAGCGCAGCGCGCCGGCGCTGTGGCGGGCGCATTGCACGCTGGCCACCCGCCTCGACAAACCGTTGTCACGCGCGATTCAGGCCGAGCTGCGCGCGAGCCACCAGCCGATCCGCGCCACCGTCGCCGGGTTGGCCACCATCCTGGTGGGCGGCCGGGGCGATGTCTGCTACGCGCCGTTCAGCTAGGAGATCGGGCCACCGCAGTGGCGATCAAGTCGCGTTTGACACCAACTATTCGCGCCAAACGTGACTTGATCACGGCGCGCACCCGAGCGGCGCGTCCCCGCCGGGGCCAACCTTGCCATCGCCGGCCGGGACGGTCAGCTCGCCATGCACAGCTTCTGCAGCTCACCCGGCAACGGCGAGTCGTAGTCGCCGTCCGAGTTGACCGTGCCCCATGCCGGGCACACGCTGCCCCGATCCACCTCAGACCAGGCGCCGTTGTCCAGATGCAGGAAATACATGGCGTTGCCGCCGTTGTAGGTGTACGGCCCGGCGACCCACTCGTTTCCATAGCATCCGGTGATCTTCACGCCGGACACTTTGGCCGGCGACGACCCCGGGTTGGCGTTCAGGACGGCCGTCACCTGCGCCACGCTCGGGCAATTGGCCGGCGCCGAAGGAGGCACGAACGGATTCGAGGCGCTCATGCAGGCCATGGTGTCGGGCCGGAGGAGGGTGTCGATGGTCTGCGAGTTACGCAACGTGACCGCACCCGACCCGCTCAGCACGAAGTCGCCGGATCGCCACACCGGGGTGTCCGACACGGGGCAGTTGACGCTCGGGTCGTTGGTGCGCCAGACCAGGTGCAGCGCGACATCGGTGAACTCCATAGTCATCACGTTGGAGTGCTCTTGGTCGTCAATCTTCGCGAGGTCGATCGAGCCGACCAGCTTCAGCGACCCGCCCTCGATGCCGTACAGGCCGATCACGTTGGGCCAACCCACGCCACCGGTGCTGCAGGTGAACACGACCGCCACCACGCCCCCCGGCATCGTCGCGTTCGCGCCGACGGCGTAGGACGGATCGCCGTTGGCGTACCCGATGATCTCGGTTCCCCCGTTGTGGTCCGGGTCCGCCACCGGAAGCTTGCCATCGACTAACTGGCCCTCGGGCCGATCGCACATCGCCGGCGCGGTGACCGACCCCAGCTGAGCCGTGTCGATCGCGGGCGCGTTGGGAGTGGTTTGGGCGGCGCTGTCCGAGGTCGCGACCGTCGGCGGCGCGGTGGCGCTGGAACCAACCGGCGTCGGAACGCTGGAACTGGTTGGCGCCGAAGCGCTCGAACCGGCCGGCTGCCTGGTGCCATGGCCCGAGACGGCGCCACATCCCGCCAGCAGCGCGGCGCACACAACGCTCACCGCAGCGGCTCCGAAGGAACCGCGCCGAGCCCACCCCAAGCCAGCCATGCCCGCATGGTACACAGGCCATTCACACCTGCGCATCCGGTGCCCGCCGGCGGCACGCCCGGCCGGCGGTACACAATCGGGCGCATGATCGATCACATCTCCATCCAGTGCGCGGACTTCGCGGCGAGCGCGCGGTTCTACGACGCGGTGCTGTCCACCATCGGCGGCGGCCGGGTGATGGACCTCGACGACGCGATCGGCTACGGCGCGGACGGCAAGCCCGACTTCTGGATCGGCGCGCAGGCCGACGGCGACGGGTTCCGCCAGTCGCACCTGGCGTTCGCCGCGTCATCGCGAGGCGA
>WQZC01000156.1 GCA_009780925.1 Actinomycetes bacterium
ACGCCGGTCATTCGCGACCTCGGAATCATCAAAGACAACCCGGTCGTCAACAGCAGCTCTGTCATCAATAGCCTCCATAACCGAAACCTAGCCGCCGGGCACGACAATTTCTGTCCCGTCAAAACGAGATAACGAGAGGGTGCACGCCAGGATTGTTGGCAGGTCGGCGCGAAGTTGAGCATTTTGGGTTATGCGGCGGTGGCTTGCTGGCATCGCAGGGCGGCGATGGCGGTGGCGGCGGGAAATGGGTGTCGGCGAGCCCTCAGATCCAGCGGGCGCTGTCGCCAAGGACCACGGTTCGGCCGATGGTGTCCAGGCCGCGCCCGGGGCCCCGGCGGCGTCGGCGAGCACGGCCCAAGTCGAGCTGTCCAGGTCGATCGTGCCGGGGGGTCGCCGGACGGGCCGCGCCCGAGCTTGCGCAGGAACACCGTCGCGGTCTGCGGGATGGCGCTGTTGGTGATCACGCACGTCACCTTGGCGTCCATCGGCAACGCGGGCAGCTGGAAGCCGGTGCCGAGCGGCTGGTCCGTCGGCAGCCCGGCGGTCTTACCGGCCGAATCAACGCAGGTCAGCGAGGAGTCGTAGTCGCTCAGTCGGGTCCGCCGACCCGGGGGCCATCGCCTCGATCGCCCAGTAGCGGGTGCCCGCGTCGCCGGTGTAGGCGCCGGTGGCGCCGTCGACTTGCTGCAGCGAGAACCCGGATTGCTGGGTCTCGGCGAAAGCCACCGGCCCGGCGTCGCTGTTGATCGACAGTTGGCGCCCAAACGTGACCTGTCCGTTTTCATCGGTGGTCGCGGCGGCGGTGTCCGATGCGGTCGAGGGGTGCGCGAAGGCGTTGCCGAACTGGATCTGGGCCGGCGGCGGTGCTACTTGCCGTGCAGCGTTTGCAGCAGGGTGCGCAACAGCAGCAGCGTCGAGGCGGCAAGCCCGGTGCCGCCGATGATGGTGAGCAGATCCACCCCGCCGGAGCCGCCGGCGCGCGGTGCCGCGGTCAGCAATATCGCCGAGGCGACCGCCAGCGCCGCGCCGATCGCGGTGCTCACCACCCGGTCCAGCACGATCTGCGCGAACTGCCGGTCCTCGGGCTCGGCGAACAGGCTCACCCGGGTGCGCAGCTCGCCGCGCTGCAGCGCCCGCACCACATCGTCGATGTCACGGGGCAGCCGGGACAGGATCGGGCCGTTGGTCGCCAGCTGCTGCGCCACCAGCTCCCGGGGGCTGCCCGGGCGCAGGATGGGGCCGATCACCTCGCCGCCGAGGCGCAGCACCGCGTCGGCGAGCTGGTAACCCGGCGCGATGGCCTCCAACGTCCCCAGCAAGGTGACCAGGGCGCGGAACAGGGTGGTGGTGGAGCGCGGCAGCGCCACCCCGTAGTCGCGGTACACGGTCAGCAGGTTGGCGAACACCCCGGGGTCGACGCCGCCGCCGGCGCGCGCGCCCCGGGCCAGCAGCCGGGCCAGGTCGCGGTCGAACGCGTCCGGGTCGATGCGGGTTCGCGAGGTGCCGAGGTAGGCCGCCGCCTGGCGCAGCAGCGCCGGGTCCTCGGCCTGGATGCCGCGGAAGATGTCGATCAGACCGGAGCGCTCGAACCGGCTCAGCCGCCCCACCGAGCCGAAGTCGATCAGCGCCAGGCGCCCGTCCGGGCGCAGGAACACGTTGCCCGGGTGTGGGTCGGCGTGGAACCGTTCGCCGCCGAGCATCTGGCGCATCAGCAGCGCCAGCAGCCCATCGGCCAGGGCCGTCCGCGCCTCGGCGCCCAGCCCGTCCAAGACGCCCGGCGCGGCGATACCGCGCCCCGGCACCCGCTCTTGCACCAGCACCCGACGGGTGGTGTACCGCTCGATGACGCCGGGCACCATGATCGGGTCCTGCTCGGTGAGCGCGGCGCGCGCGGCCACGCAGTTGGCCGCCTCGACGCGGTAGTCCAGCTCCTCGCGGGTGGCCTCGGCGAACCCCGCGACCAGCTCGGTCAGGCCGATGCCGCGCGCCCAGGTGGTGCGCCGATGCAACGTCGCGGCCAGCCGCTCCAGGATGTCCAGGTCCCGCTCCACCGACTCGGCCACCTCCGGCCGCTGCACCTTGACCACCACCGCCCGGCCGTCGTGCAGGGTGGCGAAGTAGGTCTGCCCGATGGACGCGGCCGCGATCGGCTCGGCGTCGAACGAGGCGAACACCGTCTCTGGGGCGCCGATCTCCGCCTCGATGACCGCGCGGCTGGCCACCGGGTCGGCCGGCGCGGCCTGGTCGTTGAGCCGGCCCAGCTCCGCCGCGACCGCCGCAGTGACCAGTTGCGGCTGGGCCGCCATCGCCTGCCCCAGCTTGACGAACAGCCCCCCGGCCTCCTCCAGGGTGGCGGCCAGCGACCGGCCCAGCCGCGAGCCGGCGATGCTGTCGTCGTCATCACCGGATTTGAGCAGCCCGTTGCGCGCCGCGATGACGGCCACCCGCAGGTACCGGGTGATCCGGCCGAACATCCGCCGGGTGGAGCGGAACGGGTGCGGCACGCGCCACGGCCGGGGCGCCTGGCGCGCCGGGAACAGCAGCTCGATGAGCACCATCGCCAGCAGCGAGAACCCCATCACCAAGGCGATGCCCAACGGGTACCAGCGCCAGGACAGGTCGGCGACACGATGGGTGAGCAGGTTGAGTACCGCGAGCGTGGCCGCCTCGCCGACCACCACCGCGACCACCGCGCGCTGCCACCGGCCCCGTTGCACGTTGAGCAGCCGGCGCAGCAGCAGCGCCGCGAGCAGCACCACGCCGATCGAAACGAAAACCATTGCAGGAGTCTAGTTCGCGCCCGGGCCTCGGGCCGGGCCAGCGATCCGGCCCAACAACTAGGATCGAGGCGACGACGGCGTGGCTCGTCGAGCTCGGCGCGGCCCCCAGCCGCCCACCCAACGGCGCGCAGCAGCGCTCCGACGTCCCAACGGCGCGCTCCAACGTCCCCTCGCGGCGCGCCAGGGTCCCAACGGCAGAACAGGTGAGGCACACGATGGCGAAGTTGCGCTCCCACACCACCACGCGCGGACGGAACATGGCCGGCGCCCGGGCGCTGTGGCGCGCCACCGGGCTGACCGACGCCGATCTGGACAAGCCGATCGTGGCCATCGCCAACTCCTTCACCCAGTTCGTCCCCGGCCACGTGCACCTGCGCGAGGTGGGCGGGATAGTCGCCGACGCGGTGGCGGCGGCGGGCGGCGTCGGGCGGGAGTTCAACACCATCGCCATCGATGACGGGATCGCGATGGGCCACGGCGGGATGCTGTATTCCTTGCCGTCGCGGGAGTTGATCGCCGACTCGGTGGAGTACATGGTCAACGCCCACCAGGCCGACGCGTTGGTCTGCGTCAGCAACTGCGACAAGATCACCCCGGGCATGCTGCTGGCCGCGCTGCGGCTGAACATCCCCACCGTGTTCGTCTCCGGCGGGGCGATGGAGGCCGGCGCGCCCGTCCCCGGGGTCCCCGGGGTGCCGGACACCGGGCTGGACCTGATCGACGCGATGAGCGCCTCCGCCGACCCGGCCGTCACCGATGAGCAGTTGGCCGCCGTCGAGCGCTCCGCCTGCCCGACCTGCGGGTCCTGCTCGGGCATGTTCACCGCCAACTCGATGAACTGCCTGACCGAGGCGCTGGGCCTGGCGCTGCCCGGCAACGGCACCGCCCTGGCCACTTCCGCGGTGCGCCGCGAGCTGTTCACGCGGGCCGGGGGGCTGGTGGTGGACCTCTGCCGCCGCTACTACGACGGCGACGACGAATCGGTGCTGCCGCGCGCCATCGCCAGTCGCGCCGCGTTCGCCAACGCCATGCGGGTGGACATCGCCATGGGCGGGTCGACCAACACCGTGCTGCACCTGCTGGCCGCCGCCGGGGAGGCCGGGGTCGACTTCACCCTGGCCGACATCAACCAGCTCAGCCAGACCACCCCGTGCATCTGCAAGGTGGCGCCCAGCTCGCCCTACCACGTGCAGGACGTGCACCGCGCCGGCGGGATCCCGGCCGTGATGGGCGAGCTGCACCGCGCCGGCCTGCTCGATCCCGCAGTGCGCGCGGTGCACTCCCCCGACCTGGATTCCTGGCTCGCCAAGTGGGACATCCGCGCCGCGACCGCCGCCGACGCTGGCCCCGCCAGCGATGCCGCGGCCGGCACCGACGCCGCCGCCGCGGCGGCCCGAGCGCTCTTCGCCGCCGCGCCGGGCGGCGCGCGCACCACCGAGGCGTTCTCCTGCGCCGCCACCTGGGAGTCCCCCGACCGGGACGCCGAGCGCGGGTGCGTGCGCGCCGTCGCCACCCCGTACAGCGCCGACGGCGGCCTGGCGGTGCTCTACGGCAACCTCGCCCCGGACGGGTGCATCGTCAAGACCGCCGGCGTCGATCCGGCGCAGTGGGTCTTCCGCGGCCCGGCCGTGGTCACCGAGAGCCAGGAGGAGGCGGTCGAGGCGATCCTGTCCGACCGGGTCGCCGCCGGGCAGGTGGTGGTGGTGCGCTACGAGGGCCCCCGGGGCGGCCCCGGGATGCAGGAGATGCTCTACCCCACCAGCTTCCTGAAGGGCCGGGGCCTGGGCAAGACCTGCGCGCTGATCACCGACGGCCGGTTCTCCGGCGGCACCTCCGGCCTGGCCATCGGGCACATCTCCCCGGAGGCGGCCGCCGGCGGCGCGATCGGCCTGATCGAGGACGGCGATCCGATCGAGATCGACATCCCCGCCCGGACGATCAACTTGCGGGTGGACGAGCCGACGCTCGCCGCCCGGCGCCGTGCCCACGACGCCGCCGGCTGGCGGCCCGCGCGCCGCGACCGGCCGGTGTCGGCCGCGCTGCGCGCCTACGCCGCGCTGGCACAGTCGGCCGACAAGGGCGCCATCCGCCACGTCCCATAGCCCGGCTGCGGACGATGACCGCCGCCGGCCCGGTGTCGTGTCGGATGACTCTTTGGCGACCAGATCGAATCCCCTACTGACCAGACGAGCGGGCCGGGTGGGACACGCGCCATCAAGTCCGATGGGAAGAGCGGCTCAGGGGCCGTCAGGGTTCAGGCTTTCCAGGTTGATCGTCAAGATCGGCAGCCGGTGGAAGTCGGCAGAGTTGGCGGTCAGGACGGTGTCAATCCCGTTGGCTAACGCGCAGGCGGCGATGTTCGCGTCGTGAATTCGAACTCCGGTCAGTTTCGACTCGGCCAATAGCGCCCGCAGCTTGTCCCAGCTCTTGAGCGTATCGGGCAGGACCTCGGTCGCTTTCTCGAACTCCTCAACGTTGGCCAGCGCCTCGTCCGGGGACAGGCCGAGGCCGTTGGCCGTGGTCGGCCGAGTGGCGACCACCAGGTACTCCCGCAGCACTTGGGTGCTGGTGTATGTGCGGACTCCCCGGCTCGGCCACTGCTCCAACGCGAACAGCGCGCTGCGATGTCGCGCCCGCTTCGGGTCGGTTGCGGTCAGATAGACATTGGTGTCCAGGAAGGCTCTGCGTGCGTCTGGCATCACCGGGTCCCGTCGTAGATCTCGTCCCGGCCCCAAGTGGATTCGCCATCGGCGGAGCCCGTCACCAGCCGCAGGGTCCTAGGCTTGGGCGCCACCGCCGGTTCGGCTGCGGCCCGTTCCAGCGCCTCCAGCAGCTCGGCCTGCAGCGATCGCCCGCGAGCCCGGGCTCGCTCGGCCAGCGCCAGCTTCGTCTCCGGCTTCACATTGCGAACGAGAACATCCACGCCATGATGATAGCGATATCAATATCGTTGCGCCATAGCCCAAAATGTCCGGATCGAAGCCGAGTCGGTGACAAGCGCGCTCGACCTTGGCGCCGATCTCGACGCCGTGACGGCGTCACGGCGCTCTCAGCACGACGCGCGACCCTCGCGATCCCACATGCTCGCGGCCTGTCGACGCCCTAGGCCGCTCTGGTCAACCGTTCGGTTGCCAGACGTAGTCGCCGCTGCTGGTGTTGATCGTCACGGTGATGTTGATGTTGCCGTCGGCGACGCAACTGAACGTGGTTCCGGCCTTCAACGTGATGTTCTTGCCGTCGTTGCAGATGACGTTCGAGTAACCGCCGTACGGTTGGGAACCATCCTTGATGGTTTGCTCCACGGCCGAGTGGCTGAGCTTCTTTGGCACGAGGATCGCGGGCTTGACGAACAAGACCACGGCCACTGCGGCGATGACCACCACCCCGATGATCGCGCTCAACCAAACCCACATCTCTTTCTTGGACTTGGCGGCGGGTGGCGGCGCCGCCGGGGTTCCGTACCCGCCGTACGACGCTTGCGCGTTGGGTGGCGGGCCATACCCCGGGGGCGGGCCATAGCCGGGCTGACCGGAC
>WQZC01000157.1 GCA_009780925.1 Actinomycetes bacterium
AGCGCAGCAGCCGGCGCGCGCGGGAGGCACAGCTATGAGCGGGCACCGGCGGCGAGCATCGCAGCGAGCGGACGCGAGCAAGGAGCGCAGCAGCCGGCGCGCGCGGGAGGCACAGCTATGAGCAGCGATTGGGGTCGTATCGACGCCGACGGCACGGTGTATGTCCGCACCGCTGACGGCGAGCGGGCCGTGGGTTCCTGGCAAGCCGGGGACCCGCAAGCGGGATTGGCCTACTACCAGCGTCGTTACGAGGATCTGGCCACGGAGATCATGTTGGCCGAGCAGCGCCTGGCCAATGGCAGCGGCGACCCGGCGGCGACGCGCGCGCAAGCGCAGGCGCTGGCCAAGCAGTTGCCGACCGCGGCGGTCGTCGGCGACCTCGCGGCGCTGGACGAGCGGCTCACCGCATTGATCGCTGCCGCGGATGACCGCACGCAGGTGGCGTCCGCTGCCCGCGCCGAGGCTCGGGCGCAAGCCGTCGCCGCCAAGGAGTCGCTGGTCGCCGAGGCGGAGCGGATCGCCGCGTCGTCCACGTCGTGGAAAGCCGCCGGCGACCGTCTGCGCCAGATCGTTGAGGACTGGAAGCAGATCCGAGGGGTGGACCGCAAGACCGACGACGCGTTGTGGAAGCGATTCGCCGCCGCTCGCGACGCGTTCGGCAAACGGCGTGGGCAGCACTTCGCGCAGTTGGACGTCGAGCGCGATTCGGCCCGCAAGACGAAGGAGCAGTTGGTCGCCCGGGCCGAGGAGCTGTCGGCCTCGTCGGACTGGAAAGAGACCGCGGTCGCGATGCGCGACCTGATGAACGACTGGAAGGCCGCGCCTCGAGCCAGTCGAGACACCGAGGACGCGCTGTGGGCCAGGTTCCGCGGCGCGCAGGACGCGTTCTTCGAGCGCCGGTCCGAGGTGTTCGCGGAGCGTGACGCCGAGCTGACGGGGAACCTGCGGCGCAAGCAGGCAATCATCGCCGAGGCGGAGGCGTTGGACATCGCCAACCCGCACGCGGCGCAGAACGCGCTGCGCGACCTGCAGGACCGCTACGACGAGATCGGGCATGTGCCCCGCGAGGCCATGCGCCGCGTCGATGACCGCATGCGCGCGGCCGAGCAGCGCGTGCGTGACGCCGTGGACGCCCAGTGGCGGCGCGGCGCGGCGGATTCCAACCCGTTCCTGGCCCGGTTGCGGGAACGCCTGGCCGAGGCCGAGGAGAAGCTGGACCGCGCGCGGCGTTCGGGAGATGCCGCCCGGATCGCGAAGGCCGAGGCCGAGGTGGCGCAGCGCCGCGCGTTGATCCCGCAGTAGCGGTCACACACGATCCCGGACGGTGGTGACGGACGGCCGTCGGTCGCCGCCGAGCTGTCGATGCGCCGGCGGCTGGAGCCCCAGTCCGGCCCAGCCGTTGGGCTGTCTCAGTCGCCGGGCCGCCCCAGCCATCCAGCCGTCCCGGCCGTCGGACCGGCCCAGCCGTTGGGCTGTCTCAGCCGCCGGGCTGCCCCGGCCATCTAGCCGCCCCGGCCGTCGGACCGTCCCGGCCGTCGGGCCGGCCCAGCCGTCGGACCGTCCTGGCCGTCGAGCCGTTACCGTCTTGTCATGCGGATTTCGGCGGTCGTCGGGCAGCTCTCCCCCACTTGGGATATCGCGCGAAACCTCGACACCATTTTGTGTTTCCTCCGCGAGGAGACCTACCCCGCAGACCTTGTGGTTCTGCCCGAAGGAATGGTGTCCGGATATGACGACACCCTGTCCGGCATGGACCAGATCGATGGCCTGGAACTCAACCACGCTCTCGACTCGATCGCGGCCGAGGTCGCCAGCCGCCACATTCACCTGATCTGCGGTTCGTTGCAACCCGGGGATGGCGCGTGGTGGAACACCGCCATCTACTTCTCCCCGACCGGGAACCGCGCCATCTACCGAAAGGTCAATCTGGCGACGCATGAGCGAGCGCGGATGTCACCCGGATCGGCTTTGCCGGTGTTGACGATGGATTTCCCGGCCCGGCCGCTAACCGCCGGCATCCAGTTGTGCCGTGAGATTCGCTTCCCTGAGCAATGGCACGTCCTGGCGCGTCAGGGCGCGCAACTCATCGCATATCTGACCTACGCCGCGAACGCCAGCGAGCCCGCCGATGTCTGGCGCAGCCATTTGATCAGCCGAGCAGCAGAAACCCAACGATTTGTGGTCGCCGCCAACGTGGCCGACCCAGCCACCCATTGTCCCAGCATGATCATCACGCCACGTGGTGAAGCTCTGACTGAATCTGTTGGCGGCAGTCCTCAGGTCCTTAGGGCCACCCCTGATCTTGCCGAAACATCCGATTGGTACCTATCCCAGCAGCGGGCGGACCTGGTAGCGATCCAATACCGAGACGGCTCGGGCATCACCCCAGCCACGCTTGGTTGACAGTTCGCCGCACTGGCCGGGTGAGCCGCACGCTCCAAGCGCACCAGCCACCCGCCGCCGAGGTCCGCAGCTTGACCAGGAGCCGACAGTCCGCGTGGCCAAGCCGGCGGACCCGTGTCCAGCGCGAGGCTCTGCCCTTCGAGTTGCCCTTGGCCCCAGCCCCAGCCACCGTCTCATCAGGCGAGACGTGAGTTTGACTTTCGAACACCTGTTCGATACAGTGGAGTGGTGTTCGAGGCCACCGCGACCGCACCGATCGGTGCGGCACCGCGCCCCACCGAAGGATTCGGGCTGGGGCCGGCGGTCGGTGCCGCAGGCCCGGTGGCTGGCCGCGCACCCCTCGATGGACCGGAGCGCGATGGGCCGGAGCGCTATGGGCCGGAGCGCTATGGGCCGGGGCGCGATGATCCGGGCTTGGCCGGGCCGGTAGCGCTGGCCGGGCCCGGACCAGACGGACTTGAGGCGCTGGTGGACGGGCCAGGCGCGATTGCGGCATTGGGCTCAGCGGTCGACCGACTGGCCCGCCTGGACTGGCCCCGCCTTCCGGGTCCGGACCTGTTGGACCTGGCGCGGGAACTCGAGGTTCAGAAGCGGCGGCTGGCGGGCGTTGATCAGGCGTTGTTGGCGCAGTTGAGCTTGCGGCACGTGGCCGGAGAGAAGGGTTACCGCGACACCGCGTCGCTGCTGGTGCACCAGCTGCGGATCAGTCCCGCCGAGGCGCGGGCGCGGGTCGGCGACGCCGCCGACTACGGCCCATCGGCGACGCTGACCGGGCAGCCGCTGCCGCCGGTGTTCCCCGAACTGGCCGCCGCGATCGGGGCCGGGGAGGTATCGGTTGGGCACGCCCGGGCGATCACCAGGTTTGTTGACGCGGTGCCGCGGGACCTGCCCGAAGCGGTCGTCCAGACCGCCCAGGAGCACCTTTTGAAAGCCGCCGCCGAGACCCACCCGGGTCAAGTCGCCAAGCTCGCCACCGCTCTGCTAGCCCGGCTGGACCAGGATGGCCCCGAGCCACACGAGGACGCCGAGCAGCGCCGCCGGGGGTTGACCCTGTCGACTGGGGCCGATGGCTGGTCGAAAGCGGACGGACACTTGTCGCCGCTGCTGACCGCGTCGCTGAACGCACTGTTCGACTCGTTGGGCGCGCCGAAACCCGCTGCGGACGGCGCACCAGACGACCGGACGCCCGCCGCGCGCAGACACGACGCCCTGCTCGACGCGGCGCAGCGTCTGCTGCGCTCGGGTTCGCTGCCCGACTCCGGCGGCGCGCCGATCACGATCCTGGTCACCCTGGACGAGACCGACCTACGCGAGCGCGTCGCCGAAGCCACCGGGCCCGGCACGGCGTCGGGCCGTCGCACCAGCGGCGGCAGCGCGACAAGGTGTGCCACGAGCGGCCCGAACGCCGCAGCCAACGACGCCGACGCCAGCTCCGCCACAGACACCAGCACGGCCCCGCACGTGGACACCGCCCCACATGACCCGGTCCGCGCCCACGGACACAGCGGCGCCGCCGCAGCCAACGACACCGAGACCGCAACCACGACAGACGCCAGCGCCGCGCCACATGACCCGGACCGCGCTGACCGGAGCGACCCGAACCCGGCCGCCGACACCGACACCGGGGAGTCCCTGGCCGAGCGGGTCGCGGCCGTGTTCGGCCGCGCCCGGCCCGGCCCCACCGGACACGACCCGGGCGAGGCGCGCGGCTACGGCGTGACCAGCCACGGGCACCTCCTCCCGATCGCCGACGTCCTCGCCCTGGCCGCCGAAGCCGAGATCATCCCCATCGTTTTGAACGACGCCGGCGGGATCGTCTCCTACGGCCGCTCCCAGCGCCTCGCCACCCCCGCCATGCGCAGAGCGCTAGCAGCCCGTGACAGCGGGTGCAGTTTCCCCGGATGCGACATCCCACCCGAATGGTGCCAAGTGCACCACGTGACCAGATGGGAACACGGCGGGCATACCGCCCTGAGCGACCTCGCCTTCCTATGCGGGCACCACCACCGACAACACGAACGCCAGGGCTGGACCTGCCAAATGATCAACGGCGTCCCCCACTGGATCCCACCCGCCTGGATCGACCCTAAACGAAAACCCAGACGCAACCACGCCCACACCCAGATCCGCCCCCAACAATGCGACCAGGCTGGCGCGCGTTGGCTGGACGCCGCCTGAACGGGACCCTCGTTGGCCTCCAGCCGTGCCCCATTAACTCAACTGGACGCCGCACTCAACTGGACGACGGCTCACTCAACTGGACGCCGCACTCAGCCGGGCAGCTCACTCGGCCGCGCGGCGGCACCAGCTGGGCGACGCCCGCAGCGGCACCACCAGCGACGCCACAAGTCGCGCCGCCAGCCACCGCGCCGGCACCCGCACCGCCACGGGTCGCGCCGGCAGTCACCGCACCGCCACCCGCGCGCACCAGCGCGAACCACGTGCCATGCCACGATCCACGTGCCGAACTCGCGGCCCGGCACCGCGTACCCCCCAGCGCATCGGGGTCACGGTCTCACGCCGCGAGCCCAACCAGTGGCGCCTCGGGGCCAGCCCGCAGCGCCGCGAGCTCAACCAGTGGGCACCTCGGGGCCGCCCCCGAGGTGCCGCGAGCTCACGGGTTGGGAACCACCACAGCCCGCCCGCGCACGGTGTTGTCATGCAGCCGCTGGTAGGCGCGCGGCGCGTCGTCGAGGCTGAAGACCTCGGTCTCGACCGAGATCAGCCCCCGCTTGGCCAGCTCAAGCACCTCGATCAGCTCCGAGCGGGATCCCCAGTACGGGGTGCGCACCGCGACGTCATAGGCGATGGTGCCGAACCCGACGCCGAGCACCCCGCCGCCGATGCCGACGATGGACAGGTCCGCCTCGCTGCCGGCCAGCGCGGCTCCGAGCTCCACGCTCTGCTGGTACCCGGCGAAGTCGAACACCGCGTCCGCGCCCAAACCGTTAGTCAGCTCCTTGACCGCCGCCACCGCCGCCGAGTTCGACAGCAGCGCGTGGTGCGCGCCAACCTCACGGGCCAGCTCGAGTTTCTCCTTGTTCACGTCCAGGGCGACCACCGTCGAGCCGCTGATGGCGCGCAGAATCTGGATGCCCACGTGCCCAAGCCCGCCGGCCCCGATCACCACCGCAGTGCTGCCGGCGCCGAGTTTTGGAAGCGCCGCCTTGATCGCGTGGTACGGGGTCAACCCGGCGTCGGTCAACGCGACATTCTTGACCGGGTCCAGGCCGCCGAGCGGAACCACGTGCCGCTCGCTGTCGATGAGCAGGTACTCCGCCATCGACCCGGGCGCGCCCAGGCCCGGCGGGCTGATCCGCTCAGCGGCCGCGTTCACGCAATAGTTCTCTTTGCCTTGCGCGCATTTCAGGCACCGCCCGCAACCCCATGGGCCGTACACGGCCACCGAGTCGCCGACTTTGACGTGCCCCACGCCGTCGCCGACCTCGGCGACCACACCCGCGCCCTCATGCCCGAGCGTCAGCGGCAGGCCGAAGGTGTACTCCCGCTCCGACAGGCCCATGACGTATTCGTCGGAGTGGCACGCGCCGGCGGCGGTGACCCGCAGCAGCACCTGGCCCGGTCCGACCACCGGATCGGGGATCGTGACCACCTCGGGCCGTCCACCAATTGTCCTATATTGCAGTGCTTTCATGCTGTCTCCCGGGGTAGATGTCCGATCCTGGTTTCGAGCCTAGTTCTCAGCCTGCGCCCGGCGGGTGATCGTGAGCACCGGAAGCGTCCGGCCGGATTCGGGGCCGCGCCAGGGACGGACCGCGCGCGGCTCCCCGTCGGCGACGAGGTAATGCGCGCTCGCGCCGGTGACCGTCGTCGTCACGGTGTCGCCCGGCCCGGCGGCGGCCCGCAGATGCACCAGCCGACCGTCGCGCGCCCGACCGGAGACCCTGCC
>WQZC01000158.1 GCA_009780925.1 Actinomycetes bacterium
CGCGGTGGAGACGGCGAACAGTGCGAGCGCCAAGACGGCGGCCTGGTGCCAGTCCAGCGCGATGTTCACCACGACAGCAACTATGCCGAGTGGGCGGCGCGGCGTCGCGCTCGGTCCGGCGCTATCAGGCGCGCGGTGGGGCCGGGGCTAGCGGCGGGTCGGCGTGGTGGGTCGGCCCGCTCAGCGCGGGCGCTGGCGATCAGGCGCGTGGTGGGGCCGGGGTTGGGGTCGGTGCGTCCAGCGCGGGTGTTGGCCCGCCGGGCCGGTCTCAGTCGACGCGGACTGGGCCGCGCGGGGTGTCGAAGGTCGCGGACAGCAAGCCGCGCTCACCGTCCTCAGCGGGCTGCCAGTCGATCGGCACGCCGCCGAAGACCTCGGCCGACGCCGTGCCGAGGTAGGCGTCGAGTCCGGCCTTGTCACCGGCGATCTCCACCGAGCGCAGCGCGATGGCCCCGCCGCCGGCGGCCGGGTGCTCGGCCGGGTCGCACCGCCAGCGCACGAAGAACGGCAGCTGCGGGTCGTCGATCAGCTCGTGCACCCCGAGCTGCCGCCAGGCCAGACAGCACCCGTCCGGCCGGCGGCGGTGACCGGGCACGGACATCCGGCCCAGCCGCGCCTCGATCGGGGCGATGTCGTCCACGGCGGCCACCCAGCCCAGCCAGCCGCCGCCGGCGAGCGAGCGGGTCCGCACCGCCTGGCCGAAGGGCGCCTTGTCGGCGGCGGGGTGGTCGAGTTCGGCGACCACCTCCAGGTAGTAGCCGTCGGCCAACGGCAGGATGAAGTTTCGCGTGCCGAACACCGGGTGCAGCCCGCCGTCGACGAACGCGGCCCCGAGGCGAGAGCCGATCCGCTGCACGCACGCGCCGAGCCCCTCAGGTCCAGCGGCGTACGACAGATGGTCCAGTCGCATGCGCCTCATCGTGGCGCACCGACGACTCGCCGACGGCACCGGGGGCGGCGCGCGCGGTGGCCCCGAGCAATGCTATAAGGGCGTGCCCCGCGCTGGATTCGTCACAGAAATCGCACAGTTAGCTCGCAGTGAACGAACAGTGAACCAGAGCAGGGTGGTTCCCGTGCGAACCTTGTTGAGACACCGCTGGTGGACCGCGCTCGGCGTGGTGATCGTGGTCGCCGGCGGCTTTTGCGCCTACTGGTTCACCCGGGGCGGCAGCTCGGCCAGCGCCGACGCCACGACCTATCGCCTCGTCGCCGCGAGCACCGGCACCATCCGGCAGAGCGTGTCGGCGACCGGCACGATCGAGCCCGCGGTGCAGGACTCGTTGAACTTCCAAGTGTCCGGGCAAGTGACCAGCGTGCGGGCCAGCCAGGGGCAGAAAGTCAAGAAAGGCGCGGTGCTGGCCACGGTTGACTCCGCCGCGCTGCGCGTGACGCTCACCCAGGCGCGGGCCTCGCTGGCCAGCAGCCAGGCGCGGCTGGCCAGCGACACCGACGCGAGCGCCTCCGCCACCCAGTTGGCCGCCGACCGCGCGGCGGTGACCGCCGCGCGGGACCAGGTGACCTCGGCGAAGGCCTCGCTGGCGCAGGCCAAGCTCACCTCGCCGATCAGTGGCGTGGTGGCCAGCGTGAGCCTGTCGGTCGGCCAGCAGGTGGCCGGCTCGTCCGGCGGGGGCGGCAACAACGGCACCGGGAGCTCCAGCGTCAACGGAAACTCGTCGTCGGGTTCCAGCGCCCAGGTGCTGGTGATCAGCACTGACTCCTGGATCGTCAACGCCACCGTCGACTCCTCCGGTGTGGGCCTGCTGGCCACCGGGGACCAGGCGCAGATCGTGCCCGGCAGCGGTGCCGGCACCGTGTACGGCACCATCGACTCCATCGGCCTGATCGCGTCGAGTTCCTCCAACGTCGCCAGCTACCCGGTGGTCATTGCGGTGACCGGCAGCCCCAAGGGCATGCACGCCGGGGACAGCGCCACGGTCACCCTCATCTACAAGCAGCTGACCAACGTGCTCACCGTGCCGACCGCCGCCGTGCACACCGTCAACGGCGCGAGCGTCGTGTATCAGATGGTGGACAACAAGCGGACCGCCAAGACGGTCACCGTGGGCCTGGCCTCCGGTGGGACGACCCAAATCAAATCCGGGCTGGCCGAAGGCGACCAGGTGGTGCTGGACGTGGCCACCGGGACGGGCAACCGCGGCACCACTGGGAACAACAACCGGAACAACCAGCAGCAGTTCCCCGGCGGCGGCCAATTCCAGTTCCCCGGCGGCGGCGTTCAGGTGTACAACGGCGGCGGGAACGGCCCGGTCATGGTCGGCCCGGGAGGCAACTGATGCCCGACCCGGTCATCGAGCTCGACGGGGTGGGCAAGACCTATCGCAGCGGCGCGTTGGAAGTTGAGGCGTTGCGCGACATCTGCCTTCGCATCGACCAAGGCGAATACGTGGCGATCATGGGGCCGTCCGGATCGGGGAAGTCCACGCTGATGCACATCCTCGGCTGTCTGGACGTGCCGACGGCGGGCACGTATCGGATCGCCGGTGAGGATGTGAGCGAACTGTCTGAGGCGGATCTGGCCGAGATCCGCAACCGGCGGGTCGGGTTCGTGTTTCAGCAGTTCAACCTGCTGGCGTCGATGTCGGCGTGGCGCAATGTCGAGCTGCCGCTGGCGTACGCGGGGGTTTCGCGGGAGGACCGTCGGCGGCGCGCCCTGGCGTCGTTGGACCGGGTCGGGCTGGCCGACCGGGTCGAGCACCGCCCCGGGGAGCTGTCCGGCGGCCAACAGCAGCGGGTGGCCATGGCGCGGGCGCTGGTAAACGACCCGGCGCTCATCCTGGCTGACGAGCCCACCGGGAACCTCGACTCGGCCTCCACCGCGGACACCCTGGAGCTGTTCGAAGAGCTCAACCGGCAGGGGCGAACCGTGGTGCTGATCACCCACGAGGCCGAGGTGGCCGCCCGGGCGCATCGCGTGGTGCGGATCCGGGACGGTCGCATCAATTCCGACGCAGAGGCGGCGTGAGCTCACATGGGATGGATGGAAACACTGCGCACCGGCTGGGAGGCGGTCCGCTCGCACCGGATGCGGTCCGGACTGACCGTGCTGGGCATCCTCATCGGCATCGCGGCAGTGGTGCTGACCGTTGGCCTGGGCGAGGGCGCGCAGCAGCAGGTCAGTTCGCAGATCAACGCGTTGGGCAGCAACCTGCTGATCGTCTCGCCCGGCAGCTCCACCGATTCCAGCGGCGTTCGCGGCGGCATGGGGTCGGCCGCGACGTTGACCATCGACGACGCGAACGCCCTGGCGGCCAAGGACGCCGCACCGGACATCGCCGCGGTGGCGCCGATCAAACAGACCTCCGCCTCCCTTGAGGCGAACTCGACCAACTGGACCACCTCGGTGGTCGGCACCACCGCTGATTGGCTGTCCGCCCGCGCCCGCACCGTCACCTCGGGGCGGTTCATCACCACCGCGGACGACGCGGCGGCCGCCGCGGTGACGGTGCTCGGGCCGACCACCGCGAGCGAGCTGTTCGGCGGGCTGGACCCGGTCGGGCAGACCGTCACCATCAACTCGATCCCCTTCCAGGTGATCGGGGTGCTCAACTCGGCGGGCTCGGACTCCTCCAGCAACCTGGACGATCAAGCGGTGATGCCGTTCTCCACGGTGTCCACCCGGCTCGTCGGCGGCTCGTCGCGGAACTCGGTCTCGTCGATCTATCTGGAGGCCAAATCGTCGTCTCTGCTCTCCGCGGCCTACCAGGAGGCGACCAATCAGCTGCTCAACTGCCACCACCTGACCGCGAGCAGCGCGGACTTCACCATCACCACCCAGCAGTCATTGCTCACCACGGCCACCTCGGTGAGCAAGACGCTGACCACGCTGCTGGCCGGCATCGCGGCGCTGTCGCTGCTGGTCGGCGGGATCGGGGTGATGAACATCATGCTGGTGTCGGTGACCGAGCGGACCCGGGAGATCGGCCTGCGCAAGGCGCTCGGCGCGCCGCCCTCGGTCATCCGGCGGCAATTCCTGGTGGAGGCGTCGGTGCTGGGGCTCGGCGGCGGGCTGATCGGCGCGGCGCTCGGGGTGGCCGGGGCGATCGTGCTGCCCCATTTCATCAGCGACCCGATCACGATTTCCGGCACCGCGATCGTCGGCGCGATCGTGGTCGCGGTGGTCATCGGTGTGGCGTTCGGCGTGTATCCCGCCAGCCGCGCCGCCCGGCTGGCCCCGATCGACGCGTTGCGAAGCGAATGAGACGCGCTGCGAAGCGAATGAGAGCGCAGCGAGGCTGACTACAGAATGCGAAGGACACAGAACGTGAAAGCGATTCCCGCGATTGCCGCAGTGGCCGCTGGCGGCGCCGCGCTGGCCATGGCGTTGACGGCGTGCGGCGGCTCCTCGGCCCCGGGCTCGGTGGCCACCACCACCGCCGCTCCGACCAGCGGCGCCCAGGCGTCCCGCGCGCCGGGCGGGGGCGCGACACGCGTCAACGGACCCACGCCAGCGGCCTACGGCACCGCCGCAGCGGTCAGCGCCGGCAGCCTTGAGGTGCAAAACGACACCGACGGCCAGGTGACGGTCACCTACAAGTCGTCCACCAAGTGGACCCAGACGGTGTCGGCGAGCCTGGCGGCGGTGCGCGTCGGTGAGTGCGTTACCGCGATCGGCGCGGACACGAGCTCCTCGTCCGGGGCGACCAGCGGGCCGACCAGCGCGCCGACCAGTGCTCCGAGTGGGGCAGGCAGTGGGGCGCCGACCGCGCCGGTGACCGCGTTCACTGCCACCACCTTGATGATCAGCCAGCCGGTGAACGGATCGTGTCAGGTGGGCAACGGCATGGGCGGCAACGGCACCCGGGCCGGTGCCTTCCCGAGCGGGCAGATGCCCAGCGCATTCCCCGGCGGGTTCCCGACCGGCGCCCAGCGCACCGGCTTTCCTGGCGGGTTCCCGACCGGCGCCGGGCGCACCGGCTTCCCCGGTGGCGGGCAGCGCACCGGCTCGGTCGGCGCCGGCGCGCCGGGTGCGATGCGGATCATGAGCGGCTTCGCCGTCGGCAAGGTCACCGCGATCTCTGGCTCGACCATCACCGTGACCGGGACGACTCGCGCTCGCTCCTCCGGTGGCGGAACCGGCGCCACTGCCGCCGCGCCCACCGGGGCCGCCACGCCCACTGGGGCTGCCGCGCCCACTGGGGCTGCCGCGCCCACCGTGTACACCGTGACGGTCGACTCATCGACCAAGTACACCCAGACCCAACAAGCGAGCTCGGCCGCAGCCAAGGTCGGGCTGTGCGTGGTCGCTTTCGGCGCCGCCAACGATCGCGGCGCGGTGGCCGCCACCAGCATCCAGCTCAGCCCGGCGGACGCGAACGGCTGCTCCGCCGGCACCGGGCAAATGATCCAACGCGCCCCGAACGGGACAGGTGGGGGAGATGGCCAAACCGCGCAGAACGGGTGATTCGGTGTCCGGGACGGACAGCTCGGCATCCGATGGCACAACCCACGATGGCACGACGGCGCGCGACGCGACGGCGGGCGACGCGACGGCGGGCGACGCGACGGCGTGCGACACGGTGGCGGGCCGCTCAGTCGTGGGTGAGCCGATCGCGGCCGAGGCGGCAGCGGCCGATCGACCAGCGGTCGGTGCGTCGGCGGCGGGGGACTCGGCGGCGGCGGCCTCGGCGAGCGGCTTCGCGGCGCGCGCCAAACCGGCGCGGGCGCGGCGGGCGCGCCGCCGAGTGTTGGCCGGCGCGGTCGCGATCGTCGTGGTAGGCGCGGGCGGAGGCGCGGCGTGGGCGTTCACCGGCGGCTCCGGCCCCAGCTACCGCCTGGCCGCCGTGACGCGCGGCGACGTGACGCAGACGGTGAACAGCGTCGGCACGGTCCGTTCGGCGAACCGGGTCAGCGCGACCTTCCCAGTGTCCGGCAAGGTCGCCTCGGTGCCCGTTCGGCTCGGTGAGAAGGTTCGGGCCGGGCAGCTGCTGGCGACCTTGGACGCCACCTCGCTGCGTCAGCAGGTCAACAACGCGATCTCCACCCTGGCCTCGGCGAAACAGACGTTGGCCAACGACCGGGCGATCCAGGACGGCACCGCGACCTCGCGCACAACCACCAGCTCGACCACTGACGCGACCTCCGCCACCGGATCGTCAATGTCGGGCCAGGACTATTCCTCCCGGCCGCTGTCCGGGCCGAGCGGCACCCCATCGGGTGGCACGACGGCGCCGTCCGCCGGCGGGGGATCGCCGGGCGGCGGCTCCTCCGGTGGTGGTTCGCCCGGCGGGGGCGCGTCCACGAGCGGGTCGGCCAGCACGGCGGTGAAAGCGGCGCAGCAAGCCGTGACGAAGGC
>WQZC01000159.1 GCA_009780925.1 Actinomycetes bacterium
CTCTGCCAGTTGAGCTACGTCCCCGGCAGTGGTCTGACGGGAGGCGGAAGCGTCAGGCGGGACGCTCGTCCGGCCTGGTGGCCTGCCGCCACAGCTCGTCGTCGGCGTGGGAACTGTTGAGCTTGTGGGCCACCGCAGCCGCAGCGACGACTAGTCCACCTAGCACAAGGAGCTTCTTCATCTGAAACGTCCCAATCGATTCGACACAATGGACAGTTTGTGGTGGTGGACTCCCCAGTCGGATCCTCCGCCGTGGGCCTGGGAGGACTTGAACCTCCGGCCTCATCCTTATCAGGGATGCGCTCTAACCGTCTGAGCTACAGGCCCGCGAACAGCGCTCGTCAGCTTACCCGCCGGCGACCTCGACCGCGAGACCGCCTCTGCGGCGTTCCTCAGCTGTCCCGCTCGGCGAGGGTGACCTCCACGCCGCCCACCAAGTCGGCGCACAGGTTGTACATCACCGAGCCGATCGTGGACAGCGCGATGAACAGCACCACGTTGACCACGCCGATGATGGCCGCCCCGCCGAAGACGATGCTGGGCGTGACCGGCGCCTTCGACCCGTCGCCGTTGATCTTGACGATGGTGTCGTTGATGGTGCCGATGATCCCGGTGCCGTTGAGGACGAAGTACAGCGCCCCGATCGTGATCATCCAGATGAAGAACAGCGCGACCGACAGCACGCAGGAGAACTTGAGCACCGTCCAGGGGTTGACGTGTCGCAGCTGCAGCCGCGCGCGGCGCGGGCCGCGCGCGGCCGGACGGCGGCGGATCACCCCGCCTCGGGATTGGCGGGCCTGCTCGGCGCTGGGGCTCCCACCCGATTTGTTCGCCTCGGTGATCACCGGGGCGCTGAACGCCCCGCTGGGCGCCGGCTTGGGCTTGACGCCGCTGGGCGCCGGCCCGTTGCTCGGGGCCGGCCCGCCGCCGGTTCGCGGCGCGCCCGAGCCGCTCTCCCGGCCCGCGCCGTTCTCGCGGACCCGGGGGCGGTCAGTGCTGGTTTGGCGCGCGATGACGGCGCGACCGGGCAGGTCGCGGCGCCCGTCGCCGGACATCTGGCTGACGGGCGCATAGCCCTGGCCCGCTTGCGGCCTCGTCATAGTTGCTACTCCTGCTCGTCCGGCTCGTCAGCGTTTCGGGCGATAGCTACCAGGTTCACCCCTTGCGGCAGGTTCATCAGCCTAACGCCCATCGTCTGCCGCTGCGCGCGGCGGACTTCTGCGGCCTTGGTGCGGATGACCACGCCATCGGACGTGATCGCGTAGACCTCATCCGCGGGGCGGACCGCGACGGCTCCGACGAGCCCGCCCCGAGTAGACACGATACGCGCGGTGAGCACTCCTTTGCCGCCGCGACCCTGGACCGGGTACTCGGCCACCACGGTCCGCTTGGCGTAGCCGCCCTCGGTGGCGACCAGTATCTCGGCCTTCTCGTCGCGCACCACTTCCATCGCCAGCAGCACGTCGTCACGCGTGAAGCGCATCCCGATCACCCCCGAGGTGGCGCGGCCCATCGGGCGCAGCGAGTCGTCGTCGGCGTGGAAGCGGATCGACATTGCCTTGCCGGAGACCAACAGCAGGTCGTCCTCGGCGGAGATCAGCGCCGCTCCGATCAGTTCGTCGCCGTCGCGCAGGTTGATGGCCACGATCCCGCCGGATCGGCTGGAGTCGAAGTCGGTCAGCCGGCTCTTCTTGACCAGGCCGGCCTTGGTGGCCAGCACCAGGTACGGCGCGACTGAGTAGTCACGGATCGTGATGACTTCGGCGATCCGCTCGTCCGGCTGGAAGGCCAGCAGGTTGGCCACATGCTGGCCGCGCGCGTTGCGGTTGGCCTCGGGCAGGTCGTAGGCCTTGGTCCGGTACACCCGCCCCTTGTTGGTGAAGAACAAGATCCAGTCGTGCGTGGAGCAGACGAAGAAGTGCTCGACGATGTCGTCGGCCTTCAGCGCCGCGCCCTGCACCCCTTTGCCGCCCCGGCGCTGCGCCCGGTACAGGTCGGTCTTGGTGCGTTTGGCGTAGCCGGTGCGGGTGATGGTGACCACCACGTCCTCTTGCGCGATCAGGTCCTCGACGGACACGTCGCCCTCGAAGGGCACCAACCGGGTGCGCCGCTCATCGCCGTACTTGTCCACGATCTCGGTCAGCTCGTCGCGGATGATCTGCCGCTGCCGCCCCGGTTTGGCCAAGATGTCGTGCAGGTCGGCGATGCGCGCCTCGATCTCGGTCGCCTCGTCGATGATCCGCTGGCGCTCCATCGCGGCCAGCCGGCGCAGCTGCAAGTCCAAGATCGCGGTGGCCTGGATCTCGTCGATGTCCAGCAGCGCCATCAGCCCTACCCGCGCCTCCTCCGCGGACGGGGAGCTGCGGATCAGCGCGATCACCGCGTCCAGCGCGTCCAGCGCCTTGAGGTAGGCGCGCAGGATGTGCGCCCGCTTCTCCGCCTCGCGCAGCCGGTGCTCGGTGCGCCGGACGATGACCTCGATCTGGTGGTTGATGTAGTGGGTGACGAACTGGTCCAACCGCAAGGTGCGCGGCACGCCGTCCACGATGGCCAGCATGTTCGCGCCGAAGGTGGTCTGCAGCTGGGTGTGCTTGAACAGGTTGTTCAGCACCACCTTGGCCACCGCGTCACGTTTGAGGCTGACCACGATGCGCATGCCGATGCGGTCGGAGGACTCGTCGTTGACGTCGGCGATGCCGGCGACGCGGCCGTCGCGGGCCAACTGGGCGATCGACTCGACCAGGTTGTCCGGGTTCACCTGGTAGGGCAGCTCGGTGACCACCAGGATGGCCCGCCCCCGGTTGTCCTCCTCGACGGTGACCACGGCGCGCATGCGGATCGAGCCGCGACCGGTTCGGTAGGCGTCCTCGACTCCCTCCCGGCCGACCACCAGGCCGCTGGTCGGGAAGTCCGGCGCGGGGATCAGCTCGATCAGCTTGTCCAGCAGCTCGGCGTCCTCGGCGTCCGGGTGGTCCAGCGACCAGATGACACCGCTGGCCACCTCGCGCAGGTTGTGCGGCGGGATGCGGGTGGCCATGCCGACCGCGATGCCGTCGGCGCCGTTGACCAGCAAGTTCGGGAAGCGGGCGGGCAGGATCACCGGCTCCACGGTGTTGCCGGCATAGTTCGGGACGAAATCGACGGTCTCCTCGTCGATGTCGCGCAACATCTCCATGGCCAGGTAGCGCAACCGGCACTCGGTGTACCGGTAGGCCGCCGCCGGGTCGTTGCCGGGCGAACCGAAGTTGCCCTGCGGGTCGATCATCGGGTAGCGCAGCGACCACGGCTGGGCCATGCGCACCAGCGCGTCGTATAGCGCCGAGTCGCCGTGCGGGTGGTAGGTGCCCATCACGTCGCCGACCACCCGACCGCACTTGACGTAGTTGCGGTCCGGGCGGAACCCGGAGTCGTACATCCCGTACAGGATCTTGCGGTGCACCGGCTTGAGGCCGTCGCGCACGTCCGGCAACGCCCGGCCCACGATCACCGACATCGCGTAGTCGATATAGCTGCGCTGCATCTCGGTCTGAATATCAACCGGCTCGATGCGGTCGATCGGCCCCTCAGTGGGCTCAGTCATCGTTTCCTATTCCTCTTTTAGTCATCTGTGGTAAACGCCGGCGCCCACCAGGGGCAATCAGATGTCCAGGAAGCGGACGTCTTTGGCGTTGCGCACGATGAAGGAGCGGCGGGCCTCGACGTCCTCGCCCATCAGCACCGAGAACAACTCATCCGCGGTGGCCGCGTCGTCCATGGTGACCAACCGCAGGATGCGCCGCGCCGGATCCATGGTGGTCTCCCACAGCTCTTTGGCGTTCATCTCGCCCAAACCCTTGTAGCGCTGGATGGCCTCGTCCTTGGGCAACCGGCGGCCGGACTCGATGCCGTTTTCGATCAGCACCTCGCGCTCGCGCTCGGAGTAGGCGTAGTCCGCCTCCCCCTTGGCCCACTTGATCTTGTATAGCGGCGGGGTGGCCAGGTAGACATGGCCGGTCTCGATCAGCGGGCGCATGAAGCGGAACAGCAGGGTGAGCAGCAAGGTGGCGATGTGCTGGCCGTCGACGTCGGCATCGGCCATCAGCACGATCTTGTGGTAGCGCAGCTTGCCGATCTCGAAATCGTCGTGGATGCCGGTGCCCAGCGCGGTGATGATGGCCTGCACCTCGGTGTTCTTCAGCACCCGGTCGATCCGCGACTTCTCGACGTTGATGATTTTGCCGCGTATGGGCAGGATGGCCTGGAACATCGAGTCGCGGCAGGATTTGGCCGACCCGCCGGCGGAATCGCCCTCGACGATGTACACCTCGCTCACCGTCGGGTCAGTGGAGCGGCAGTCCGCGAGCTTGCCCGGCATGCCCATGGTGTCCAGAGCGTTCTTGCGCGCCAGCTTGCGCGCCTGCTGGGCCGCTTTGCGGGCCCGCGCCGCCTGGCTGGCCTTGGTGACGATAATTTTCGCTTCGCTGGGGTTGCGCTCGAACCAGTCGGTGAGCCAGTCGTTGCACACCTTCTGCACGAACGACTTGGCGGCGGCGTTGCCGAGCTTGGTCTTGGTCTGCCCCTCGAACTGCGGCTCTCCCAGCTTGATGGAGACGATGGCGGTCAAGCCCTCGCGGATGTCCTCGCCGGTCAGCCGCTCGTCTTTGCCCTCTTTGAAGACTTTCTTCTCGATGCCCCACTTATTGACCACACTGGTCAACGCGGCGCGGAAGCCTTCTTCATGGGCGCCGCCCTCGATCGTGTTGATCGTGTTCGCGAACGTGTGCACCGACTCCGAATAGGACTCGTTCCACTGCATCGCGACCTCGACGGACATTCGCGCCGCGGCGTCCGAGTCCTCGAAGTCGATTATTGAACGGTGCAGTGGCTCCTTGGTCGCGTTCAGGTGCTTGACGAAATCCGCCAACCCGCCCGGATAGTGGTAGGTGACGTCGCGGGGGCCGGACTGCTTCGCCGGCTTGATCGCGGTGTCGTCTTCGTCGACCACTTTCGCCGGCCGCTCGTCGCGCAGGGTGATGGTCAGACCCTTGTTGAGGAAGGCCATTTCTTGTAGCCGGCGGCTGATGGTCTCATATGAGTAGACGGTGGTGTCGAAGATCGCCGGATCGGCCCAGAACGTCACGGTGGTTCCGGTCCGCTTGCTCTTCGCCCCCTTGCTCAGTGGGCCGGCAGGCTTCTGATTGACGTACGGCTGGTACCACTGGTAACCGTCGCGATCAATCTGGACCTCCAACCGGTGGCTGAGCGCGTTGACCACCGAGACACCGACCCCGTGCAACCCGCCGGAGACGGCGTAGGACTTTCCGTCGAACTTGGCGCCAGCGTGCAAGACGGTGAGGATCACCTCAACGGTGGGCCGCTTCTGCGTCGGGTGCATGTCCACCGGCATGCCCCGGCCGTTGTCCGCGACGCGCACCCCGCCGTCGGCGAGCAAGGTGACCTCCACCCGGTCGCAGAAACCGGCGAGCGCTTCGTCGACCGCGTTGTCGACCACCTCCCAGACGAGATGGTGCAGGCCCCGCTCGGCGGTGGAGCCGATGTACATGCCGGGCCGCTTGCGGACCGCCTCAAGTCCCTCCAAGACTTGGATGGAGCTGCCGGTGTAGCTGGACGAACTGGTCTTGGTGGCGGTGCTGGCCACTGGTGGCGACTCCTTCATCAACTGCGCGACGGCCCGGTGGACGCGCTGGGCCGACTCCTTGGCCGGAGCGGCACTCACCGAACATCAACAGGACCGAACATCAAGCCAGGGTGGGCGCCCCGAGTGCGAACCAGCGGGTCGACCCAACCCAATCCCGCCCAGTCTAGTGCATCAGCACCCAGGATTGCCGCCACGGCACGCTCCAGCGCTGCCGCAGACCGATCAGAACCCCTAGGACCTTGGGAACATACATGCCTCGGTCGATGTTCAGTTCAGCGCCACTAGAGCCGCCACACAACTCCGCGCGCCCGATCGCGTCAACGGTGTTGGTCGCGTGTCAGCCGCACCCTCACCCGTAGGTGTCGCGAGGTCCGCGCGAGCCGCGCACGCTCCACGAGCCATGGCGCCAACTCGGCGCCACCGGCCCAGTGATGATCACTTTGCGCACCACATCCGGACCCAGCTCGGCGCTCAGACGGGTCAGCAGGCGGCCCGCCAGCAAGCGCAACTGGGTCGCCCAAGCGGTGGATTGGGCGCTGACCCGCAGCTCGCCGTCCACCAAGCCGATCGGCTCGCAGTGGGCCGCGATCTCCGCGCCGACCAGCGCGGGCCAGTCCGCGAACAGCCGAGCCTCGGCGAGGGGTCGGGACCAGCCACGCTCGGAC
>WQZC01000160.1 GCA_009780925.1 Actinomycetes bacterium
GAGGGCTGGTTGCACCGCATCACCACGAACCTGTTCTTGGACCTGGCGCGCCGCCGGCAGCGGATCCGGTTCGAGGCGCTCCCGGAGGACGCCGGCGATCGGCTCGCCTCATCGGAGGCCGGTCCCGAGCGGGCCTACGACGAACGCAATCTGGACCCACAGATTCAGCAGGCTCTGGACGCGCTGCCGCCGGACTTCCGCGCCGCCGTGGTGCTGTGCGACCTGGAGGGCTTGTCCTACGAGGAGATCGCCGCCACTCTCGGCATCAAGGTCGGCACGGTTCGCTCGCGCATCCACCGGGGCCGCGTCCTGCTGCGCGAGGCGCTGGCGCACCTCGCCCCCGGAGTGCGCCCGGTCGAGCCGGGGACACCGGCCGCCCTCGAACCCGGAACATCGGCCGCCCTCGAATCCGCACCGTCGGCGACCCCCGGGCCAGGAATGCCGGCTGCGGGCGTGGCGCGCCGGGCGTACCGTGGCGGGCGGAGACCGGGGGAACCGTCATGAGCCTGCCAAGTCTGTCCACCGGGCATCTGTCCGACGAGGCGATCGCCGCCTACGCCGACGGGATGCTCGGCGCCACCGCGCTGTCGCGGGCCAGCCGGCATGTCCAGGGGTGCGCCGAGTGCGCGCAGGCCATCGCGATCCAGAGGGAAGCGGCCTGGGCGCTGCGCCTCGCGCCCGCCCCCGCCCCGTCGATGGGGCTGCTGGACCGATTGCGCGCGGTGCCCGCCACGGTTCCGCTCACTGGCGTGTTCGGCGGCCCGGTGCTCGCGATTGGATGTGACGGCGCGGCGGAGTTCGCCTCCGTCGACCCGAGCGAGCAGAGTCTCGGGCGGCCCGCGCCGGGCTGGGGGGCTCCGCCGATCTGAGCGCCGCGCCCTCGCCGGGGACGGAACATCCGCCCGTCGGGCATTGCGGCATTGCTGCGCCCGCGCCTGGGGAGCTCTTCAGCTTCGTAGGGCAGACTCGGGGGTGGCGCCCGGCGATGGCGCCAGCAGCCGGGCGAGGAAGGGATCGCGAAGCGTGGACGACGAGCAGGACGCGGCGGCCTATCGCCGCCCGGACGGTTTGACGGAGGGATTCGGGCCCCGCCCGCCGCAGCCTTCCTCAAGCGCGCCCCCACCCCCCGTTCCACCGGAGCAGAGCGCCCAGTTCGGCCGCCCAGCGGGCAGCGCCGAGCCGTTCGCGCCCCCGGCGGGGGAGCGGATCCCGCCCGCGCACGCCACCCTCGCCCAACCGGTGCATCCAATGATCGCCGGCGCGTTCGGCCGGCCCGGCCACGCCGGCGAGGACGGCTTCGCCCCCGCGCCGGGCACCCGCCTGCCGCCGACCGGTCGTCCGCCCGAGTCGCCGTGGTGGAAGCCGGACGCCAATCGCGACCCGTGGCGCGACCCGGCCGCGCCGTTCTGGATGGGACGCCCGGCGCTGCTGACCCGCGGCCAGCCGAGCCAGCTCGACCCCGAGGCGGACACCGAACAGGCCGAGGACGAGCTGCCCGACGAGTCGGCCGCGGACGAAGAGCCGGAGCCGGAGAAGAAGGGCCGGGTCATCGCCGGCCGGTTCGGACTGTCCGCGCTGGTGCTATCGCTGCTGATCGCGGTCATCGCCGGCGGGATCGGCGGCGGCGCCGGGTACTGGCTGTCCCAGCGCGCGCACCGGGTGGTCACCAACCCCGACGTCAAACTGGCCCAAGCCGGCACCCCGGCGAACCGGCCACCGGGCTCGGTGGCCGACATCGCGGCCCGGGTCGGCCCGGCGGTGGTGTCGATCCAGGAGACGACCGCGAGCGGCTACGGCGTCGGCTCCGGCATCGTGATCGACAAGAACGGGTACATCCTGACCAACAACCACGTGGTCGCCGACGCGGCCAGCGGCGGGACGATCCGGGTCACCTTCGCCGACAAATCCACCCAGACGGCGCGGATCGTGGGACGGGACCCGACCACCGACCTGGCCGTGCTCAAGGTCGACCCGGTCAAGCTCACCGTCGCCACCCTGGGCGATTCCAGCAAGCTCGCGGTCGGCGACCCGGTGGTCGCCATCGGTTCGCCGCTGGGCCTGTCCGGGACGGTCACCTCCGGCATCGTCTCCGCGCTGGACCGCCCGGTGCACGTCGCCGGCGAGGACAGCGCCCCCGACGTGGTGTACCAGGCGATCCAGACCGACGCCGCCATAAACCCCGGCAACTCCGGGGGCGCGCTAGTGGACGCCTCCGGCGCGGTGGTTGGGGTCAACTCGGCGAACGCCTCGCTCAGCCAAGGCAACGGCGACACCTCCAGCAACGGCAACATCGGCCTCGGCTTCGCCATCCCCATCAATCAGGCGCGCACCATCGCCACCGAGCTGATCAACACCGGCAAGGCGGTGCACGCGTCCATCGGCCTGGCCACCCGCTCCGTCACCGACGGCAGCCGCGACGGCGCCTACATCGTGCAGGTCACCCCCGGCGGCCCGGCGGACAAGGCCGGGCTGAAAGCCGGCGACGTGATCACCCTGGTGGACGGCACGCTGATCGACTCGGCCGACCAGCTGACCGTCACGGTCAGCGCGCACCGACCCGGCGACGTGGTCACGGTGCACTATTTCGCCAACAACACCGGCAGCGAGCGCACCGTCCAAGTGACCTTGGGCAGCGGCTGACCGGAGCGGCGGCAGGTGACCGTGCGGCGGGTGACCGCGCGGTCGAGCCGGGACCAGTCGGTCAGCCCCACCACCATGACTCCGCCGGCAGGTCCCGAGCGGTCGCCGCCGCCGCCGCTTCCGCCTGGGTGATCCGCTCCAGTTGCGCCGCGCGGTAACGGTTCAGCAAGTGGGCGAGCTGCACCGCGTCCAGGTCGTCAAATCCGGAGGGGACGCTCTCTTCGCCCTCGGTCGGAATGGGACGGCGAATGCGGGGCCGCGATTGGTCCGCCCACTGGGCGGTGTAGACCACTTCGTGTTTGGTGCCGCCCGTGCGCCCAACCACCTCGCGGGGCCGGAACTGCCCGCACTGCTCCCACTGCCTGTCCACCGGCACGCGGTGCCCCCGTTTCGTCAGGGCGAAACCGGAGCTGGTCAACTCCAACAGCGCCGGCCGAGCGAAAACGGCGATGAGGATTGCGCTGGCCGCGAAGGTCGCGAGGATCAACAGCCACCACCAGGAATCGAAGGTGGATGGCGGGCAGAATACGACGACGGTGCCCCAGATGACGCCTACGACGACGCCGCGAAGCCAAGATGGCGCGCGCCACACCGGCAAGTGGCTCGGCTTGATGAGCATAATCGGCGACGGCAAGTCATCCGGTGGCGATGACATGAGCAGAGGCTAACAACCGCACGGCGCGTGACAGCGGACCATCCGGATGCCTGGGGACGCGTGGCTCCGCTCGCTCAGGAAACCGACCCGCGCGACGCGGCCCTCATCGACTGTCTGCGGGCCTGTGGCGGCGCGCGCCCGGGCGCTGCCCAAGCGGCGGACCTACACTCGTTGGGTGTTCAACATCGGGCCCATGGAGCTCGGCGTTCTGATCTTGGTCGGACTCATCGTCATCGGCCCGGAACGCCTGCCCGGCTTCGCCCGAGACGCGGCGCGGATGATCCGCACGCTGCGCGATCTGGCCAACAACGCCAACAAGCAGCTGCGCGACGAGATCGGCCCCGAGCTGGACGATTTGAACCTCAGCGAGAACCTCGACGTGCTGAACGACCTGCGCTCGCTGAACCCGCGTCGTGCGATAACGCAAGCGCTGCTCGGCGAGCCGGACGCGCCCCCGGCGGCGACGCCGGAGCCGGCCGCATCGCCGCCGGCCGTGTCACCTGCAGCGGCCCAGCCGGCGGCGGCCCCGAAACCGCCCGGGCAGCAGCCGCTCGCCCGAGGCGAGAAGACCCCCTACGACACCGACGCCACCTGAGCGACCGGAAGCCCTGAGCGACCGGGGGATCGGCCGGGTCACGAGTGGTCGCAACCGCCCGGCCCAGCGCCTGCGCGCCCACGGCCTCGACCGCCGGTGAGGCGGCCTCGACGGCCGGTGAGGCCCAATCAGGCCGGCGTCAAGCCCAGTGGCTTGCCGACTAGGCTGCCGGCCCGGTCCGCCAGCGCATCGGCGATCGCGCGCAGCGACTTGGCGGCGGGGAGGTCCGGAGCCGCCAGCACCACCGGTTGGCCATCGTCGCCGCCCTCCCGCACTCGCGGGTCGAGCGGGACCTGGCCCAGCAAAGGAACCTTGGCTCCGGTAAGGGCGGTCAGCGAGTCGGCGACGGCTTGCCCGCCGCCCGAGCCGAACAGCTCCATCCGCTGCCCGTCGGGCAGCTCGAGCCAGCTCATGTTCTCCACCACGCCCACGATCTGCTGACGGGTCTGCGCCGCGATCGACCCGGCGCGCTCGGCCACCTCGCCGGCGGCCACCTGCGGGGTGGTGACCACGACCAGCTCGCTGGCCGGCAGCAGCTGTGCCAGCGAGATCGCGACATCGCCGGTTCCGGGCGGCAGGTCCAGCAGCAGCACGTCCAGCTCGCCCCAGAACACGTCGGTGAGGAACTGCTCCAGAACCCGGTGCAGCATCGGCCCGCGCCATGCCACGGCACTGTTGCCGGGGGTGAACATGCCGATCGAGATGACTTTCACCCCGTGCGCCGCCGGCGGCAGGATCATGTTCTGCACCTGGGTCGGGGCGGCGGCGACCCCGAGCATCCTCGGGACGGAGAACCCGTAGATGTCCGCGTCCAGCACGCCGACGGCGTGGCCGGATGCGGCCAGCGCGCACGCCAGGTTGACCGTCACCGACGACTTGCCCACCCCGCCCTTGCCGGAAGCGATCGCGTAGACGCGGGTTTGCGAGCCGGGCTGGGCGAAGGGGATCTGTTTGGCCGGCGCCACGCCGCGCAGCTTCGCGCTCAATGCGGCGCGTTGGTCGTCGGTCATCGCGCCGAGCACCACCTCGACGCCGGTGACCCCCTCGACCGCGGACACCGCCGCGCCGACGTCGTGCGCCAGCTTGTCTTTCATCGGGCAGCCGGGGACGGTCAGCAAGATGGACACCCGCACCGCCCCGTCGACCGAGACGTCCACCGCCTCGACCATGTCCAGCTCGGTGATCGGCTTGCCGATCTCTGGATCCAGCACGGTTCGCAGCGCGGCGGTTATCGACTCAACGGAAGGCACGCCGCTCAGGGTAATGGACCGGCTGAGATGATGCGGCGTCGTGGAGTCCGACGCGCAGCACGAATCGCCGACCCCCGGGGTCGCCCCGTCCGCCCCCCGAGGCGAGGCGCTGACGTCCGGAGCGCGGGGAACGGACCCGTTGGCGATGCCGACCGCCCGCGACACCGTGGTGCTCGTGGTCGCGCTGGCCTCGGTGTCCTTCTCCGGCCCGTTGATGGCCGCCGCTGCCGCCCCGGCGCTGGCCATCGCGTCCTGGCGCAACGGGCTCGGCGCCGCCGCCACCGCCGCCGCGGCGCTGACCCGGCAGCGGGCCGAGCTGCGCCGGTTGGCGCTGCGGCCGGCGCTCGCCGCGGCCGCCGCCGGGATCGCGCTCGCCGTGCACTTCTCGACCTGGGTGCCGAGTGTGACGATGACCACGGTGGCCGCGGCCACCGCGCTGGTGTCCACGCAGAGCGTGTTCGTCCCGCTCATCGCCGTGGCCATGGGCCGTCGCATGCCGCGCGCGGTCTGGTTGGGCATCGGCGTCGCGGTTATCGGCGCCGCGCTGATCACCGGCGCGGACATCGGCCTGTCCGCTCGGGCGCTGGCTGGTGACGGGCTCGCGGTCATCGGCGGGTTCGCGGCGGCGGTTTACGTGACCATCGGGGAGCGGGTGCGCGCCTCCATGTCGACGCTGTCGTACACCACGATCTGCTACAGCGTCGCGGCGGCGATCCTGCTCGTGGTGTGCCTGGTCGGCGGGGTGCCGTTGACCGGCTATTCCGGCAACGCCTGGCTGAAGCTCGCGCTGATCGCCATCACCGCCCAGCTTCTCGGGCACAGCCTGATCAACGTGGCGTTGCGCACCACCAGCGCCACCGTGGTGAGCCTGGTGCTGCTGTTCGAGACCCCGGGCGCGGCGATCGTCGCCTTCGGTTGGTTGGGGCAGCGCCCGCCGTGGACCGCGGTGCCGGGCATCGTGGCGTTGCTGGCGGGCCTGGTGGTGGTCACCCGCGCCCGTGGCAGGGGCGTCGAGGCCGCGCGACGCGGCGCGGGCGGAGACGCGCGGTGAGACGCCTGGCGCGAGGCGCGCATGATTTCCCTCATGACTGAAGCGTTCCGCCCCCGTCGCTCGTGCCTGGCCGTGCCGGGCA
>WQZC01000161.1 GCA_009780925.1 Actinomycetes bacterium
ACGAGAAGTCCTCGCCGACATAGTTGCGCTGCGGGTCCAGGTGCGCGATCGAGTCCGCCTGGCTCAGGATGTTCAGCGTGCCGCCCTTCTGCGGCCCGCCGGCGGAGGCCGGCTTCGACCCGCCACCACCGCTGCTGCTACCGCCGCAGCCCGCGGCCATGGTGATGACCAACGCGCCAACCGCGGCAACGGCGGCCAATTTGGTTCGCTTACGCACTATTCGTTGGCGCATGCGGAGTCCTCCTTAGGGAAATTGTGTGTGGACCATCAATTGCAATTGACGAATGACAGATGAATGTTGGGCGGCTCATGAGTGCGCGCTCCTCGGGTCGAGCGCGTCGCGAATCGAGTCGCCCAGCAGGTTGAAGGCGAGCACCACGATGAACAACGCGCCGCCCGGGATGAACAAATACAGCGGATCGACCTGGTAAAAGGTCACCGACGCGGCGAGCATCTTGCCCCAGGTCGGGGTCGGCTCGATGACCCCGACGCCGAGGAACGACAGCGCCGCTTCGGTGGCGATGTAGGTGGGGAACAGCAAGGTGCCGTAGACGATGATCGGGACCCACAGGTTCGGCAGCAGCTCATGGCGCAGGATCCGCCACGGCCCCGACCCGGACACCCGGGACGCCTCGATGAACTCCCGCTCCCGCAGGCTGAGCACCTGGCCGCGCACGATCCGTGCGATGTAGGGCCAGCCGAGCAGCCCGAACATCGAGACGATGAAGACGATGCGCGCGCCGTTGCCCCCAATGCCGAATTTGTCGCCGAGCAGCTGCACCGCGATCGGGTTGAGCGTGAGCAGCAGCAAAAGCTGCGGGACGCTCAGGATCAGGTCCATCAGGCGGCCGAAAATCGCGTCGGTCCAGCCGCCGGCATATCCGGCGATCATCCCGATCAGGACGCCGAGCACCATCGTCAACGCGGTGCCCAACGTGGTGATCAGCAGCGACACCCGGGCGCCGTAGAGCAGGCGGGCCAGAATGTCGCGCCCGGTGGACGGCTCGATCCCGAGCGGGTGGGAGGCGCTCATGCCGCTGTGCCAAAGCCCGTCCTTGGGCAGCGCGCCGTCCCCGATCAGCTCGGAATGGAAGGTGTAGGGGTCCAGCCCGAACAGGCGCACGATCAGCGGGGCGCCCACCGCGACCACGATGACCAAAACGATCACCGTCAGACTGGCCATCCCCACGCGGTCCCGGCGGAACCGGCGCCACGCCAAGTCATACTGCGACCCCTGCGCTGGTTGCTCGGCTGGCTCGACTCGCTCGGCTGGCTCGACCTGCTCGGCGTCACTCGCCACAGCACCGCTTGCCACTGCGTCACTCGCCACATCGGCGGCAGCGTCCTCGGTGACTGGGGCCATCGAGTCACCTCCGTTTCATCGGGCCTCGACCGGAGACCTTCTTGTGGCAGTTGGGGCAGTCTTGTGGCGGTTGGCACAGTTCGCCGGAAGCAAGGTCAATCCGTCGGCAAGACCTCCGGGATAGCGGAGGTCACCTCGGCCCGCATCGGGGGTCGCCCGAACCGGCCTGGGAAAACCATAAGCAGCGTACCGTGCGGCACACCGGATGGGAAGAGTTGCTTCGGCGCGGATACCTATTCGACCTTGGCCAGGCCCAGCAGCAGGCCGTCGGCGCGCGACGCCGGGCTGGTTCGGCTCGCCTACTCGACCTTGGCCAGACCGAGCAGCAGGCCGTCCGCGAGCACCGCCGGGCTGGTGGTGATGAACATCGGGCAGCCGGCCGCCGGAGCCACGATCCGCTCCAGCTCGGCGCCGAACGGGTCGAGCATGACGCCCAGCACATCGCCGGCGCTCGCCTGCTGCCCGACCTCGATCCAGGGCTGCCACCAGCCCCGCACCGCCGCGCGCAGCCAGATCCAGCCGTCGTGCTCGGCCGGCACCGCCGCCGGGCGCGCCAGCTCAGCCGGCACCATGCCCAGGTGCGCCAGCACATTGGTCACGCCCTGGGTGTGCGCGGCCACCGACGCCTCGTCACAGATGCCGTTGGCGCCCCACTCGGCGACAATCGCCGGGATCCCGATATCGGCCGCGGCCGCGCTGGTGGTCCCGCCGACGGTGCGGCCGTCCCGGCTCTGCCGGACGATGTGGCCAGTGCCGTAGACCAGGGCCAGCTCCCGGGCCTTTTCGGCCACCGGCGACTCCTCGTAGATGCAGAACGGCTCCAGCCCCTCCGGCACATCCCCGGCGTGCAGATCGAGCAGGTAGTCGGCGGGCTGGATGAAGTTGGTGAAGATCGCGTGCGCCAGCGCCTCGGTGTACGTGCCGTTCGGATCCCCCGGGAAGCACCGGTTGAGGTTCTTGTCATCGACCGGCACCACGAACGGCGCCCGCGCCCAGAACCCGGGCTGGTTGAGGATCGGCACCGCGGTGACGGTACCGCTCAGCTGAGCCTCGTCCAGCTCGTTGATCAACCTCATCACCGCCGCCTGCGCGGTGTACTCGCAGCCGTGCACCCCCGCCACGACGGTCAGGTGCGGGCCGTCCGCGGCGCCCTCGATACGGGCGTATGGGATCTCCAGCGAATCACCGGCGAGGCCGGTGGCGGTCAGGGAAAGTCGTTTCATCGGTCGATCCTTCGTTCGTCGCGTGCTGCGAAACCTGATCCGGGGCCTGATGCGAGGCCAACAGAAATTGGACCACGCGGCGTGCGCGCGCCGCGTCCGGGCCGGCTAGGCCAGCAGCGCCCGGGTCCGCGCCACGTCGGCGCGCAACTGGGCGACCAGCGCGCCCACCCCGTCGAAGCGCTCCATCCCGCGCAGCCGGTGATGGAACTCAATGCCCAACCCGTCGCCATACAAATCGCCGTCGAAGTCGAGCAGATACGCCTCCACCCGGCGCTGGCGAACCTCGAACGTCGGGTTGGTGCCCACCGAGACCGCCGCCATCGCGAGCGGCGCCCCCGCCACCGTGCGCCCCCACTCGTCCAAACGCATCGCCCACCCGGCGTACACCCCGTCCGCTGGGACCGCCGCGAACGCCTCGGCGCGCAGATTCGCCGTCGGGAAGCCCAGCCCGCGCCCCCGCTCGTCGCCGCGCTCGACGATGCCGTCCACCCGGTGCGGATGGCCCAGCAGCCGAGCGGCGGCGGCCACGTCCCCCGCGCCCACGCACGAGCGCACCAGGGTGGCCGACATCGGCGCGTTACCCTCGCGCAGCAGGGCGACCCCGTCGGCGGTGAACCCCCACCGCTCGCCGAGCCGGCGCAACATCGCCACATCACCGGCGGCGCGGCGCCCGAAGCGGAAGTTCTCCCCCACCACGACGGCGGCGGCGTGCAGCCGCTCCACCAGCGCGTGGTGCGCGAACCCGTCCGGCGGCATCCGCGAGAACTCGGCGGTGAACGGCAGCGCGCAGAACACGTCCACGCCCAGCCGCTCGACCAGCTCGGCGCGGCGCACGATAGTGGTCAGCACCGGGGGGTGCGATCCGGGCCGCACCACCTCGGCCGGGTGCGGGACGAAAGTCACCAGCACCGACGGCAGGCCGCGCTCGCGGGCCAGCGCCACCGCCTTGCCGATGATCTCCGCATGGCCGCGGTGCACCCCGTCGAACACGCCGATGGTGACCACGCAGCGCCCCCATCCGGTTGGGACGTCATCGAGGCCGCGCCAGCGTTGCACGGTGCCGAGCCTAGGACCTGCTCCCGGCGGCGGTCCAAGACCCGCGCCCGGCGGCGGTCGCGACGCCTGCGGAACGCCCGTTCACTAGCTGTGGTAGGCGTCTCGCCGGTGGTCGACATCCACGACCACAACGCGCTTTCGGGCCTCGTCGACGCGGTACCGGATCCGATATTCCCCGCGCCGCGCCCGGTAGTAGTCCGCCCAGGGCGCTCGCAATCGCGCCCCGACCCGATGCGGGTTCTGCGCCAACGGGCCGACGATGAACTCGTGGGCCGCGAAAGCCACCGGCGCCGGAAGCCCCTCGCTGAGCGCGCGGCGCGCCCCAGGCGCGACGACGATCTCGTAGCTGGGTTCAACACCCACCGCGACGCCGCTCCGCCATCAGCGCGGCCATCTCGTCAGCGGTCGCGAACTCGCCGCGAGCGAGGTCATCCTCGGCTTGCCTGATCCGCTGCTGGGCGGCCACATCCGAGAGCAGCTCGATCGTCGCCTCGAGCGACGCCAGCTCCTGTGGGGAGACGATGACGACGCACTCCCGGCCGTTGCGCGTCACGTTTATCCGTTCATGCGTGCGCTGCACCTCGTCAGCGAGCTCGGAAAGACGCGCTTTGGCCTCGGAGAGCGGGAGCACCACAGTCACAGACCAGAATTCTAGTCTCTTATTGACGTGGCAGCGACCTCGCGTCAGCTGCCCAGCTCGCCCTTGATGAGCGGGGCGAGGTAGTGCTCGGTCAGCCAGGCGACCACCGGGACGCACACCGCGTCACCGAAGCCCGAAACGGCCTGGCTCGGACGAACGCCGTCGATGTTGAAATCACCCGCGCCCTGCAGCCGGGCGTATTCCAGCGGGGTCATCCAGCGGACCTCGACCTCGCCGCGGCCAGCCTTCACGACCGCCTGCTTGGATGAGCCGCCCCGCGCGGTGCGCAGACAACCGGCAATGTCGTCGGGGCGGATCTCCCACACCGCGACGCCATTTCGGGTGCGCCGGTAGGCCGTGCGGTAGGAGACCCTCCGCTGCCCACGCAAAACGTTCAACCGCTCGGCCTGGACATCGGAGAGCGAGTCCAGGAACCGCTGCCGATGGCCTTGGTCCCACCACTGGACGCCCTCCGTTTGGACGATGTCCCCGAACCCGCCCGGCAGCAGTTCCGGTGGGTTGGGCAATTCGGCGCGATGCGTCCGCAGACTGGAGTCACGGTATGGCCCCTGCAACCATTCCGGGCGCAGCTCGCTCACCGGATCGGCAGCGTCCGCGGGCGGGTCCATCGCGCCCACCAGGAACAGGCGCGGGCGGGACTGCGGCACGAACCGGCGCGCGTCGATGGTCAGGGCGTCCACCGAGTAGCCGATGCGATTGAGGTCCCTAATGGCCGAGGCCAGGTCCGCGCCACGATGCGAGGTGGCCAACCCGACCACATTCTCCACCGCCACCACGCGCGGGCGCCGCGCTCCCATCTCGTCGAGCACCCGCGTGAACTCCCAGAAGGCCCCGGACTGCCTGCCGCTCAGGCCATCGCGGTTGCCGGCCAGGGATAGATCGGTGCACGGGAACGACGCCCACGCGAGATCGAGTTCGGGCAGCTGGGCTCCGATCACGGCACCGATGTCGCCCAGCTCGAAATGTGCGCTGGTATCCCCGAAATGGCCTGCGTACATCGCCGCCTTGTCCGGATCGACGTCGTTGGCCCACACCACCTCGACACCAGCGGCCCGCAGGCCCAGCCGCGCCAGCCCGATCCCGGCGAAGAACTCCGCAGCCCGCAGCAGCGTGCGCGGACATGGCGGCCCAGCCGGGCGCGGAACCGCAGCCCGCACGGTCACGGGGCGGCCTGGTCCGCGCCGCCGGCGGGGGCGAAGACCAGGACCGGGCGGGCGCGGCCCGCGTCGTCGCGCAACAGGGCGACCACCGTGCCGTCCGGGGCCAACGCCGCGTGGACGCCCTCGATGCCGCCAACCGCCACCGCGCGGCCGAACGACAGCTCCCGGGCCTCGTCGGCGGTCAGCTCGCGCACCGGCATCGCCGCGCGCACCGCCTGTGGCAGCGGCAACGTCACCGGATCGTCCAGCTCCGCCAGCTCCTCAAGGGTGCGCGCCTGGGCCAAGGTGAACGGCCCCACCCGGGTCCGGCGCAGCGCGGTCAGGTGCCCGCCGACGCCGAGCGCCGCGCCAAGATCCCGCGCCAGCGCCCGCACGTAAGTGCCCGACGAGCACTCCACGACCACATCGACGTCCAGCAACTCGGCCCCGCCCCCGACCCGGCGCAACGCGGTCGCCGCGAACCGGCTGACCGTCACCGCCCGGGGCGCGAGCGCCACATCCTCACCGGCGCGCACCCGCTGGTAGGCGCGCTGGCCGTCCACTTTGATCGCGGAGACCGCCGACGGTGCCTGCATGATCTGGCCGGTCAACGGCGCCATCGCGGCGCGCACCGCGTCATCGGTGACCGCCGCCGACGAGACCGTGGCGATGATCTCGCCCTCCGCGTCATCGGTGACCGTCGCCTGCCCCAGGCGGATCGTCGCGAGGTACGCCTTATCGGCCAACACCAGATGATGCAGCAGCCGGGTGGCCCGGTTCACCCCGAGCACCAAGACCCCGGTGGCCATCGGGTCCAG
>WQZC01000162.1 GCA_009780925.1 Actinomycetes bacterium
CGCCAAAGGCGTGATCACCGCCAAGAAACCCGGCAAGGTGACAATCACGGTCCGCACCACCGACGGCGGCAAAACCGCCAAATGCGTGGTAACCGTCCAACGAGCCTGACCCGAACCGCCGCGCCGAGCCGCCGGGCGTGACACCGGGCGTGACACCGGGCCGAGCCGCCGGGCAGAGCAGCCTGACCCGAGGCGCCGGGCGTGACACCGGAGCCCCCGATGGGCGCGCGCCCGACCCGAACCGCCCGGCACGCCACCGCGACCGGCCCCGAGGCCCCAACACCGCCAATGATCATGCGGTTCCGCCAAGAGTGTTGGTGGAACCGCATGATCACCACAAACAGGGGACATGATCAAGCGGGGGCGCCAACACTATTGGCGCCCACGCTTGATCATCACAGCACGGATGGGCCGGAGAGCAAGCGAGCTTGCTCTCCGCCTCGCTCAGGTCATGTGTTCGGCGCTGCGCGCCTCCGACCTTCAATCGCTCGGTTTGACAGCGAGCAAGCTCGCTGTCAAACCTCGCTCAATCAGGTGCGACCGAGGTGGTCTTGCGCGTTGCGCAGCGCCGGTGCGCGGGGCAGCCAGTCGGCGAGCACGGCGGGGTGCCCCGCGGCCCGGGCGGCCCGCACCACCTCGCGGTCGTCGTCGACGAAGGTGGCGATGTGCCGGGGCGCCAGCTCGCGCAGCACGCCCAGCTTGAACGCCGGCGCCGGACGGTGGTCATGCCGGGGCCGCATCCGCAGCTCGCGGCTCGGCAGCTCGAGCCGGTCCAGCCACTCGCGGGTCAGGGCGCGCAGCCATTCCGGCCGGCCGGTGAGCCAGACGATGTCGTGCGCGGCGGCCAACTCGGCGGCCAACGCCACGCCCCGCTCGCACGCCGGGTCGGAGGCGGCGGCGCGGAAGAACCCGGGCCAGTCCTTCGGCTGGCGCTGCAGGTAGCCCATCCGGTGTCGGGCGTCCGCGACCACGCCGTCGACATCGAGCACCGCTATGCTCACCGCGCCCCCGCGCCTGGTGAAACCACTGGCTCAAGTGCCCGAGCGGGCCATGCCACCCAGGCGTCGCGGTGCTCGCGCCCGGTTGGCGCGACGGTCGATGCTCGCACGCGTGTTTCCCCATCTCATGCCGCGCTCTGGTCCTGCTCACTATTGAACCAGCCGCCCCAGCGCAACAACAGCCCCGGCGCCCCCGTTCCGCCGGTATCATGAAAGTCCGATGCGATTCCTTGATCAGGCCCCGTCGTTCGAGCTGACCTACGACGACGTGTTCATGGTGCCGGCGCAATCCTCGGTCGCCTCCCGGCTGGATGTGGACCTCACTCCAACCGACACCAGCGGGGCCACCATCCCGATCATTGTGGCCAACATGACGGCGGTGGCCGGCCGCCGGATGGCCGAGACGGTGGCCCGGCGCGGCGGGCTGGTGGCGTTGCCGCAAGACATTCCCGTCGATGTGGTGGCCGAGGTGGTCGCCTGGGTCAAATCGCGCCACTTGGTGTTCGACACCCCAGTCGTGTTGGCGCCGACCAGCCCCGCCACTGACGCGTTGGCGCTGCTGGACAAACGCGCGCACGGCGCGGTGGTCGTGGTCGCCGACGGCCGTCCGGTCGGGGTGGTGACGCGCGCCGACTGCCTGGCCGCCGACCGGTTCGCCCAGTTGCGCCAGATCATGTCCACGCCGGTGTTCACCATCGCCGACGACGTCGCCCCGAAGCGAGCGTTCGAACTGATCGACGGCGCGCACCGCCGACTGGCTGTGGTGGTGGGCGCGGACGGCCGGCTGGCCGGAGTGCTGACCAAGACCGGGGCGCTGCGCGCCACCCTGTACCGGCCGGCGGTGGACCGGGCCGGGCGGCCCGCGGTGGCGGCGGCCATCGGCGTCAACGGCGACGTGACCGCCAAGGCCTCCCAGCTGCTCGACGCCGGCGTCGACCTGCTGGTGGTGGACACCGCGCACGGCCACCAGGACCGGATGGTCGAAGCGCTCGGCGCGGTGCGCGCGCTGGCCCCCACCGTGCCGGTGGCGGCCGGCAACGTGGTCTCCGCCGAGGGCGTGCGCGACTTGGTGCGGGCCGGCGCGGACATCGTCAAGGTGGGCGTCGGGGCCGGCGCGATGTGCACCACCCGGATGGCCACCGGGGTGGGCCGGCCGCAGTTCTCCACGGTGTTGGAGTGCGCTCGGGCGGCTCGCGAGCTGGGCAAGCAGGTGTGGGCCGACGGGGGAGTGCGCCACCCTCGCGATGTGGCGCTGGCGCTCGCCGCGGGCGCGTCGGCGGTGATGGTCGGCTCCTGGTTCGCCGGCACCCTGGAATCACCGGGGGAGCTGCGCCACGACCCGGACGGGCGGGCCTACAAGGAGAGCTTCGGGATGGCCTCGGCGCGCGCGGTGGCCACCCGCACCGCCGGCGAGGGGGCGTTCGAGCGGGCCCGTAAGGCGCTGTTCGAGGAAGGCATCTCCAGCTCGCGGATGTACCTGGACCCGGCCCGACCCGGGGTGGAGGACCTGCTGGACGAGATCACCGCCGGGGTGCGCTCGGCGTGCGCCTACGCCGGCGCGCGCGACCTAGCCGAGTTCACCGAGCGCGCCGTGATCGGGGTGCAGACCGCCTCCGGCTACGCCGAGGGCCGCCCCCGCTACCACAGCTGGTAGCCGCGCCAAGCATGCAGGGCTGCGGGCAACCCGCATGGGCCAGCGCGCAGACCGCGCGGGCGCCGGCTGCCCAGTCGTCGGTCGGGCGGGTGTCGGCTGCCCAGTCGTCGGTCGGGCGGGCACCGACCGGACAGGCGGAGCGGGTCGGGATGGTGCTGAGCCGGCCGGTTCGGGCCAGGTGGTCCAGCGCGCCGTCGAGCAGCTGACTGGACAACCCGGTGCGGGCGGCTAGCTCGCCACGCGTGCGCGCACCGTCGGCGAGCGCGTCCAAGACCGCGCGCAGCGGCCGGCGCGGTCCGCCGTCGTCAGGGGGGATGGTTCCGCCGCGCGTCATGTCAGCACCCGACCGATCTGGAACACCGCGACCGCGAGCGTCCAGGCCACCGTCAGTTGCGTGCCGACACCGAATGCGGCCCAGCGCAGGCCGATCTGCTGGCGCAGCGCGGCCAGAGTGGCCACGCATGGAGTGTAGGCGAGCAAGAAGACCAGGAAGGCGAGCGCCGCCGCCCCGGTCGCACCGCCGGATGCGGCGGTGAACGCGGCGTGCAGCTGGGAGTGCAGCGCGGCTGTGGTCAGCCCGCCACTGGAGCCGCCGCTCACGCCGCTCGCGCCGCCGGCGGCGAAGGTCTGTGCCCAGGAGCTGATCACCGCTTCCTTGGCCAGGAAGCCGACGACCAGCGCGCTGGCCAGGCGCCAGTCACCGAAGCCGGCGGGGGAGAGGGCGTGGGCCAGCACCCGCGCCGCCGCCGCGAACGCGCTATCCGCCGGGTCGACGGAGCCGAAACCGGCCGTCCCGCGCGCCGGGATGGCTTGCAGCAGCCAAACCAGGGCGACCGCGCCGACGATCACCCCGCCGGCGGTCTTGAGGAACCCCTTCAGCCGCCCCCAGGTCACCGCGCCGATAACGCGTGGGCTGGGCCGCTGGTAGGCCGGCAGATCGAGCAGCAGCGGTTCGTCGCCCACCGCGTGCCACAGACTGTGCCGCAGCGCCAGGCCCACCCCCACCACCAACGCGATGGAGAGCAGGTACATGCCGAACACGACGGTGCCGGCACTGCCGGGGAAGAACGTCGCCGCGACGAGCACGTACACCGTCAACCGCGCGCTGCACGAGGTGAACGGCACCAGCAGCGCGGTCATCCGGCGTTGGCGGGCATCGCCCAGCGCGCCGACCGCGCTGATCGCCGGCACGTTGCAGCCGAACCCGACCACCAGCGGCAGGAACGCCTTTCCCGGCAAACCCAAGCGGGACATCAGCCGATCGGTGACCACAGCGGCGCGCGCCAGGTAGCCGGAGTCCTCCAGCGCCGCGAGCGCCGCGAACATGAGCGCCATCAACGGCACGAAGGTCAGCAGCATCCCCACACCGGCGATGAGCCCATCCACCACGAAGCCGCGCACTGGGCTCGCCGCCAGCCCGATCGCGGCGAAAGCGCGCCGCCCGGCGGCGGTGACCGGGCCGCTGACCAGGTCCCCGAGCCAGCGCTGCAGCGGGGCGGCCGCCTGGGTCGCCGCCTCGAACACCGCCCACATCACGGCCAGGAAGGCGACCGCCCCGATGATCGGGGCGGTCGCCCAGCGGTCCACCCGATCGGTGCGGGTGCGCCCGGTGCCGCTGGCGGTCACGGCGCCCTCCAAGGCGGCGGCGAGCCAGCCGAACCGCTCGTCGGCGGCGGCCAGATCGTCGTCGGCGGCCAGCTCGTCGCGGTCGGCCAGGGCAGCGTCGGCCTGGACCGGACCGAGCGTCCGGGGCGGCGGCGCGGGGGCGTCGAGCGCGGCCAGCACGGCGCTGGCCAGTTGGTCCAGCCCAGTGCGATGGCGCGGGTCGACCTCCACCACCGGGCAGCCGAGTCGCTCGGCCAGGGCGGTCGCGCGCGCCCTGGTGCCCTGGCGCGCGGCGACGTCGGCCATGGTCAGCGCGACGAGCACGCGTTGGTCGCTCTCGCGCAGCTGGGCGACCAGGTACAGGCTGCGCGCCAGACGCGAGGCGTCAGCCACCACCACGGCCAGGTCCGGGCGGCCGAGTGAGCCCACGCCGTCGGCGCCGTCGTCGGCCGGGTCCCCGCCGTCGCCGCGCAGCAGGTCGCGGGTCAGGCGCTCGTCGGGGGAGACCGGATCGAGGCTCAGCGCGCCGGGCAGATCCAGCAGGGTGAGCGTTCGCGCGCCGGCGTCCGTTATTGGGCGCCACTGCTCCCGCCCGATGTCGACCGTGCTGCCCGGCCAGTTGCCGACCGTCCGCTCGCCGCCGGTGAGAGCGTTGAACAGGGTCGATTTGCCGCTGTTGGGCGCGCCCACCAACGCGACCGTTGCGCCACCTCGCACCGGCCCGGCCGCAGCGGCCGCCACAGCGGGCGCCACACCGGACGGCCCGCTGGGGCGTTCGGCCGACTTTCCAGCGGGCGCGTCGGCCACGGCTGGCCGGGTCATGGGCTGGTCGGCACCCGCGCCCGCAGCCGTTGGGTGAGCTCCCGGCCCAGGGCGACCCGAGCCGGCCCGACCGCCACGATGCGTCCGTCGCCCGCAGTGCGCGACAACACGACGCACCGCGCGCCGGCGCGCAACCCGAGCTCGGCCAACCGCAGCGCGCTGGGCAGCCGGGCGTCGTGCGGTTGCCGGGAGTCGCTGGCCATCCGCGGGTCGTGGGCCAGCAGCGTGACCGCGCTGCCCAGCGGCACATCGGCTAGGGCGGCGTCAGGCATGGCCCCACCTTACTATTTAGGCAAGGCAAGGCTTAGGCAATCCTCCATGTCGGCTGTGGACAGCGAGAGCGGGGATCGCCGGATACGCGGTACGGTCCGAGACGTGCCTGCCACAGGGGATGCGCCACGAGCGGTGCCTAGTCCCGTCGAACCCTGCGCGCGGGCCAAAGCCACCACGGCGAGTCAGCCATGAGCACGCACATTTTCGTGGACGAATCCAAGCACCGAGGCTATTGCTTGGCGGCCTCGATCCAACGGGCCGACGAGCTCAAGCAGTTGCGTGAGCTCGTGCGTGGGCTGGTGCTGCCTGGACAACGACGGCTGCATATGACCAAGGAGAGCCCTTCGCGTCGACGCAGGATCGTCGATGCGATCTGTGATTCCAAGGCGCGCGCGGTGGTCTATGACGCGGCACGGCGGTACGCCTGCGAGCTCGATTCGCGCGCGGCATGTCTTCGCGCGCTGGTGGACGACCAAGCCGGTGGCGGCACCACGGTGCTCGCGTTCGAGCAAGACGATTCGCTGCTCGGGTGGGACCGCCGGCAGTTGTACGCGCTGGTCGGGGCCAGCGGGTCCGGCGTTCTTCGGTACACCCACTTCAGAGCGAGCGCCGAGCCGTTGCTGGCGATACCCGATATCGTGGCGTTCTGTTGGGCCAAGGGCGGCGACTGGCGCCGACGCATTCAACCTGTGGTCACTGCGGTCTTGCCGGTCTGACTCCGGGCGGCGCGAAGCCCGGCTCACCGACCGTCCGGAAGGCTGCCGGGCTCACTTCCACGCGGCTAGTGCCACAGGCACTTTCTATTATGCACCAGTAGACCGTCCGGCCATGCCTTGGACCCCGGGCGACGCAAGTGGCGCGGTCAAACGCTGGCGAGGATCACCAGCTGCTGGGTGGCG
>WQZC01000163.1 GCA_009780925.1 Actinomycetes bacterium
CCATGTCGAAGTTTCGGAATGCTCAACTGCACGTCTCCGGCCTTCGTGGTCAACAATTTCGGCCGTGAACCGTTACGCTCATTCACCCGCGTCGGCGTCCGCTCATAACGGTCAGCACCGACCCGCTGGGCAGCCTCAGTCTCGATCAGCGCCTGATACACCCGCCGCACCGCCTCGGCTACCAGATCGATCGACTCGCCGGCCCGGAACGCATCCAGCAGACCAGCCACAGGCAAGGCAGGATAGACATCGGTCATCGGTGGAACTCCTCTCGGAAGTGGTCGCAACACAACCGAGCATTCCGCCGATGACCCCTCACATCAGCCCGACACCCCGAGCAGACCCAAACCCCACCACGCGGCGGGACTCAGGCTCCCCACTCGCCACAATGATCCTGGAGGCCACCTCGCTGGGTCCGATTTCTCGCTTCAGGACGGCGGTGTATCCAGCCAACTTGGCAGCGGTCGCGCTGCCCTCCGCCGGGCCGCCCGCGCTCGGCGCGTCACTCACCGTTGAGCCGGCGCTCATCGGGGTGGCCCCCTGGGAGACCGAGCCCGGCGCGACGCTGGCACCGTTCACCATTGCGCTAGAGCTGGCCGACGGACCCGCACCACTGCCACTCCCGCCGCAGGCGCTCAACAAGATGCCCGCAACAACAGCGGCAATGACTGGCGCGGGGCTGCGCCCCAACAGCCGGGACGACAAGAACGCATCCGTGACGCGCATCGGACCAAGGACCCCCAGGCTCGTAGCGGACCCCCGGCTGACACCACCGACACAACACCACGCGCCAACACAAGTCAACACATCGGGATGCAATGTGACTTACACCACATATCTAGCACACACCTGGAGCACCACCAACCACGCCACCCGCCGCGCCAGCCCGACCTTCCAGGTCCCGCCGAGCCAGGACCCGAGCAGATCCACGCGCCGCCATCGGCCCACGGCAGGATCCTATTTCCCCATTGCCCGCAGAATCTTCTGAAGCAAAGGATCACTGCCTTCAGTTGAAACCGCGTTGCCCTGGATGGTTATTGTTCCTATCTTTCCGTCCACGCAGCCAGTCTCCCTGTAGAAAGTCAATGAGCTTGCGTCAGCGCTGCTGGTGGTGCGGAACTGAACCGAGACGCCGGTGACTGTGTCGGACTCGCAGACCAGTGTCAGGGTTGAATCCACCTCGACCTTGATCGGGCCATCGGAAACAACTTCTCCCGACGCGTTGAAGTACAGCACCCCAGATTCGGCGCTAGGCGGGATGGCGGAAAGTGTGTTTTTCGCGTTGATTGCGGACATCACGTCGAGCAACGCAGCATAGGCAGCAGGCTGGTCACGCGGGTCAGCTACCGCTCCATTGCTCGTCTGCTGCGGGCCCTTGCTCTGCGGACCGCACGCGGCAAGAACGCCGAGCGCTATGGCGACCGAGATGAGACTGGCGGCAAGCTTGCGAGTTAATGGCGGGCGCACCAATTTATCCCCTGGCTCATCAGTCGGTGATCAGAACCGGGGCGCCGACCGGCGCCCAGTTGTACAGCCAGGCCATCACCGGACCCGGCACCTGCACGCACCCCAGCGACCCGGCCGTCTTGTACTGCTGGCTCCCGTACGGGAACGTCTGCCACGGCGCGTCGTGCAGGCCGTAGAGATTGCCGCTGAACGCCATCCAGTACTTCACCGGGTACACCCCGCCCGCCGGCGGGTACAGCGAGATGTCGCTCGCCTTGGAAAGCACCTGGAAACTGCCGGTGGGCGTGTCGTATCCGTCCGCCGACCGGCCGGTGGTGACCGGCGAGACGCGCACCAGCAGCCCGTTCGAGCAGAACCACGCCCGCTGCGCGCCCACCCCGACCCGCACCGCCTGTGCCGCCGACGTCCACGCGCAGCGCGGATCGGCCGCCGCTCGCACCGTCACGACCGCGCTGGCCCGTTTGCCGCCATCCGCGCTCTTCACGACGATCCGCGCTTTGCCGACCGAGACCCCGGCGACCACGCCCGCCCCGTTGACCGTCGCCACCTGCGGGTTCGCGCTCGACCAGCTCAGCTTCTTGTTGAGCGCGCTGTCCGGCGCCACGCTGGCCCGCAGCGTCGTTTTCGCGCCCACCGCGACGGGCTCAGCCGCGCCCAAACTCACCGTCGCCACGCGGTCTGGATCAGCGGTGGCCGAGGGCGCCCGGGCCGCTGGCCCTGACGCTGGCGATGTGGAGCCCGCGCTCGCACCGCCCGCGCTCGCACCGCCCACGGTCGCGACGGCCGACGGCGACGCGACCGCAGACGGCGACCCCGACCCGTGGTCGGGGTCGGGGGCGGCGGGCGAGCGCACCCCGCAGGCGCACAAACCGACCACCAGCGACGCGCAGCCGACCACCGCCCAGGCGAGTCCGGGCTTGTCGCGACGCGTCACCATGACCGATCCCATCCGCCGATCCGATTTGCCGATTCCGTCCGCCGCCCCTGGCGCCTGACCGGCGGCTGAGTGAATCATGTCACCGCTAGAGCGCGCCCAGCCAGTTGGCCAGCAGCGCCGCCCCGGCGTCGCCGGACTTCTCCGGATGGAACTGGGTCGCGGCGAGCGCGCCGAACTCGACCGCCGCCGCGAACGGCTCGCCGTGCGTCGCGGTGGCGACCAGGCCCGGCGCGGAGCGCGCCGCGTACGAGTGCACGAAATAGAACTTCGCCGACGCCGGCAGACCCGCGAACAGGGCCGACCCAGCCGGGGCGAGCACATCGTTCCAGCCCATGTGCGGCAGCACCGGCGCGCGCAGCCGAGCCACGACGCCGGCGAGCACTCCCAGTCCGACGGTCCGCTCACCATGCTCCAACCCGGCCTCGAACATCACCTGCATCCCCACACAGATGCCCAGCACCGGACGGCCATCGGCCAACCGCCGACGCACCACCGCGTCCCCGCCGACCGCCCGCAGCCCCGCCACGCAAGCCGCGAACGCGCCGACCCCAGGGACCACCAGCCCGTCCGCCGCGCCGGCCGCGCGCGCGTCGGCGGTCACCGTCACCCCCGCGCCGACCCGCTCCAGCGCCCGCTGCGCGGAGCGCAGGTTGCCCGACCCGTAGTCGAGCACCACCACCCGCTTGGTCGCCACGTCTGATCCGCCAAACCCACCCCGAGGCCAAGCCCAGCCCGGAGCCCGGGCTACAGAACGCCCTTGGTGGACGGCACGCCGCGCACCCGTGGATCGATCTCGACGGCGGCGCGCAACGCCCGGCCCAGCGCCTTGTATTGCGCCTCGACGATGTGGTGCCAGTCGCGCCCGGAATGCACGAGCACGTGCGCGGTCAGCGCGGCGTGGTGCGCGAACGAGTCGAAAACATGCCCGGTGAGCGTGCTGGCGTACTCCGGCCCGATCGTCGCCGGCGCGCCCTCCGGCTCGCGGTGCACCAGGTATCCCCGGCCGCACACATCCACCACGGCCTGCGCGAGCGCCTCGTCCATGGGGACCAGCGCCGAGCCGAAGCGGGCGATCCCCGCCTTGTCGCCGGCCGCCCGCGCGAACGCCTCGCCCAGCGTGATCGCGGTGTCCTCCACGGTGTGGTGCGCGTCGACCTGCCGGTCGCCGTCGACGTCGACCCGCAGGTCGAACAGCGCGTGCTTGCCGAACGCGGTCAGCACATGGTCGAAAAACCCGACGCCGGTGCGCACCCGCACGTCGCCACGCCCGTCCAGGTCGATCTCGACCAGCGCCTTGGTCTCCAAAGTGGTCCGCTCCACGCAGCCGATTCGGCTCACAACAGCTCCTTCAACGCGGCGCGGAACGCCGCCATCTCGCCCGGCGTGCCCATGCACACCCGAAGCCACCCGTCCGGGCCAGTCTCCCGGATCAGCACGCCTCGGTCCAACAGCCCCTGCCAGATCGCGTGCCGGTCGGCGAACACGCCGAACAACACGAAGTTGGCGTCCGAGTCCGCCGCGACCAGCCCGGCGGCGCGCAACCAGTCGATGGTGGCGTCGCGCTCGGCGCGCAGTTGTGCGACGTTGCCCAACATCTCCTCGGCGTGCGCCAGCGCCACCCGGGCCACCGCCTGGGTGAGCGCGGACAGGTGATACGGCAGCCGCACCACCCGCAGCGCGTCCACGAACTCGGCCGACGCCGCCAGGTACCCCAGCCGTCCGCCGGCGAAGGCGAACGCCTTGCTCATGGTGCGGGTCACCGCCAGGCGCGGATGGCTCGCCAGCAAGCTCAGCGCGGACGGCGCGCCGGGCCGGGCGAACTCCGCGTACGCCTCGTCCACCACCACGATCCCGGGCGCGGCGGCGCAGATCGCCGCGATGTCGGCCAGCGCCAGCGCGGTGCCGGTCGGGTTGTTCGGCGAGGCCAGAAACACCACGTCCGGCCGGCGCGCGGCAATCTCGCCCAGCGCGGCGGGCAGCTCGATGGTGAAGTCGTCGGCGCGCCGGCCGGCGGCCCAGGCGGTGTGGGTGTCGCGCGCGTACTCCGGGTACATCGAGTACGTCGGGGCGAACGACATGGCGGTCCGCCCCGGCCCGCCGAACGCGGAGAGCAGCTGCGCCATCACCTCGTTCGAGCCATTGGCCGCCCACACCTGGTCGGCGGTCAACCCGTGGCCCAGGTAGGCGGCCAGGTCGGCGCGCAACGCGACCGCCTCCCGGTCGGGGTAGCGGTTCAGCCCAGCGCACGCCCGCGCCGCCGCCGCGGCCATGTCCGCGACCACCGCCGCCGACGGCGGGTACGGGTTCTCGTTGACGTTAAGCCGAACCGGGACGTCCAGTTGCGGCGCGCCGTAGGGCCGCTCGCCGCGCAACTCCTCGCGCACTGGCAACTCATCGTGCGCGGGCGCCAGCGACGATTCGTCCCGCGAGCGATCAGGCATCTGTCAAGTCTATGGGTGCCCGAGGCGCTGCCACCCGATCGACGGACCCCCAGGGTCGTCAACCACATGGACCGCTAGTGGCTCCGAACACAACGATCAAGGTCAGCGTCAACGCCGCCGGAAGTGGGTTGGCCGGCCTGGGTCAGATCAGACGGTCGATAAAGCCCGCACGGTCCTGCCGGTCATGGACAACGGCCAGGACCTCCACTTCCGACAGAGGCTCTCGCACCCGATACCACAGCTGGTACGGGAACACCTTCAGGTGCGCGGACCGCACGCCGCTGCCTATCGAGCGCGAAGCCAGCGGCTCGGTGCCGATCCTTTTGGAAACCGCCTCGAACTCCGCAAGGAGCCGCGAGACCTGCTCGGGCGCCTGCTGGGCGTACCACAGAAAGGCGCGGCCCAGATCGGCCTCGGCAGCGGCCCGGACGCGAACCAAGAAGCTCACAGGTACTGAACCCGCAAGTCCGCAATCACATCATCGACCGGCCTGCCCGCACCGGGATTCGCATCGGCCTCTGCGACTCGCTCAGCCAGCAACGCCTGGTGTTCGGCGCTCAACGCCGTCACGCCCAACTCGACGGACGCCCACAGCGCGTCGGCGAGCTCCACGCGCTCGCTGGGCCCGAGCCTCATCGCCTGCTCAAGCATCGCCTGATCGACCACAGATCCAGAGTAGCCGGCGACGCACCGCTCTGGACGCCAACGCCTCGCACCCGGCATGATCGCCACCGCATTTGGTGACTTCCACCCCGGTGCTGGGGATGCCAGGCAGCGCCCTCAAGGTCACCAATCCCGGTCACGGCAGGCGAGCCGAGATCGCCGAGCCGTGCGCGGGCAGGTCCTCGGCGTCGGCCAGCGCGAGCACCGGTGCGGCTGCCTCGGCCAGCGCGTCGGCGGTGTACTCCACCAGCTGCATTCCCTTGAGGAACGACTGGACGGACAGCCCGCTGGCGTGCCGGGCGGTGCCGCCGGTGGGCAGCACGTGGTTGGAGCCGGCGCAGTAGTCGCCCAGCGAGACCGGGGTGTGCGGGCCGACGAACACGCAGCCGGCGTTGCGGACCCGCTCGGCGACCCGCCGGGCGTCGGCGGTGATCACTTCCAGGTGCTCTGCGGCGTAGGCGTCGACCACGGCGAGCCCCTGGTCGATGCCGCGCACCAGCACGATCGCCGACTGCTCGCCGCTCAGCGCGGCGGTGATCCGCGCCGCGTGCTTGGCGCGCGCCGCCTGGGCGACGACCTCGGCGTCGGTGGCGTCGGCCAGCGCGACCGAATCGGTGACCAGCACCGAGGCGGCCAGCTCGTCGTGCTCGGCCTGGCTGACCAGGTCCGCCGCCAGCTGCGCCGGATCGGCGGTGGCGTCGGCGAGGATGGCGATCTCGGTGGGGCCGGCCTC
>WQZC01000164.1 GCA_009780925.1 Actinomycetes bacterium
AGCTGGGCCAGAATGCCTCCCTCGCCGTGGTGAACATGCCCGACATCTGGTATCGGGTGCCGCTGCTGCTGCTGGACGCGGCGCAGAACGGTGTGCTCGAAGAGATCGTGATGATCGGGTTCATGCTCACCCGGTTGCGGCAGCTGCGCTGGCACCCGGCGCTGGCGGTCGGGGCGTCGGCGGTGGTGCGCGGCAGCTACCACCTCTACCAGGGCATGGGCGGGTTCGTCGGCAACCTGGTGATGGGGCTGATCTTCGGCTGGTGGTTCCAGCGCACCCGCCGGGTGCTGCCGCTGGTGATCGCGCATTCGGTCATCGACGCGGTGAGCTTCATCGGCTACGTCTACCTGCACGACAAGATCAGCTGGATCTGACGGAAGAGGTGGCGGGTCGATGAGCGAGATCGAGATTGTCAACCCGGTGCCGCTGGAGGACGCCGCCGCCTGGTTCGCCACGATGGCCAGCACGCTGCTGCGCGACCCGAGCAGCGAGCGGTACCTGGACCGGCTCGTCGCCGAGCGCCGGCACTGGGACGGCGAGCGCTGCTGGGCGGCCCGCGACGGCGACCGGATCGTGGGCACATTGGCCTCGCTGCCGTTGCGACTGACCGTGCCCGGCGGGGAGGCGCCCGGCGGTGCGGCGCCCGGCAGCGAGCTCGGCGGGGAGGTGGCGGGCGACGAACCGGGCGGCGGGGAGCTGCCCGTGGACGGGATCACCCAGGTGGCGGTGGCCGCGACCCATCGTCGGCGCGGGGTGATGCGCGAGTTGATGGCGCACGCGGCGCGGGCGGCCATCGAGCGGGGCGACCCGGTCAGCGCGCTGTTCGCGGCGGAATGGCCGATTTACGGGCGATTCGGCTACGCCCCGGCGACCCAGGAAGCCCGTTACACGCTGTGGCCGCGCCGGGCGGGACCCGTGTTTGGGGATGATCCGGGCGCGGTCCGGCAGGTCTCGGCCGAGGAGTTGGGTGAGTTCGGCCCGGCGGTGTTCGCCGCCGCACGCCGGCGCTGGGCGGGCAACATCGATCGACCGGAGCCTTGGTGGGAGTCGACGTTGGGGTTGCGCGGGCAGCCCGCCGACCGCGAGCCGGGTGAGCCGGCGCCGACCCACGTGGCGCACATCGGGCCGGACGGGCCGGACGGCTTCGCCTGGTGGGCGCCGACCCGCCACTACGACCTGGACGGCACGCTGGCGGAGGTGGTCGTGGGCGACCTGCAGGCGGCCACCGACGAGGCCTACCGCGCGCTGTGGCGGTATCTGGCGGGCATCGATCTGGTGGGGCGGATCGAGTTCGCGCGCCGACCGGTGGATGAGCCGGCGCGGTGGTTGCTCGCCGATGGGCGCGCGCTGCGCCAGAGCTACGCCGGGGACGCGCTGTGGTTGCGGTTGCTCGATGTTCCGGCGGCGTTGACGGCCCGCCGCTACGCCTGCGCCGGACGGCTCGTGGTCGAGGTGGTAGACGATTGCGCCGACGGCGCGTCGGGCGAGCGCGGCGGCGCCGCTGGCGGTGGGCCGGCGGGACCGGCCGCTCGGCGCGGGCCGGGCGCGGCGCCAGGCTCGGCCTCGGAGTTGGGTCCGGGGCCGGCGGCCGGGCGGTACCTGCTCGACGGCGGACCGGACGGCGCGTCGTGCGTGCGCGCGCCCGCCCGGACCCCGGATCTGCGGCTGGATCAGCGGGCGCTCGCCGCCGCCTACCTGGGCGGGTTCTCGCTGCGCCAGCAGCGGGTGGCGGGCAGGATCGAGGAACAGACCTCGGGCGCGGTGCGAACCTTCGACGCGATGCTCGCCACCGATCAGGCGCCATGGTGCGCGACGATGTTCTAGCGCGCCCGATGTCTCAGCGCGCGACGGTGTTCTAGCGCGCCCGATGTCTCAGCGCGCGACGGTGTTCTAGCGCGCCCGATGTCCCAGCGCGCGACGGTGTTCTAGCGCGCCCGATGTCCCAGCGCGCGACGATGTGCGACGCACATGTGCTATATTTGCCGCATGGCGACCGTGATCGGGGTTCGCGAGCTGCAGCAGCACGCGTCCCGGCTCATTCGCGAAGTCGAACAGGGACGGGCCGAGTACCGGATCACGGTGCAGGGGCGCGACACCGGTGTCATCTTGGCCGCGTCCGCTGGCCCGGACCCCGCTGGCTCAGTTCCCCTGGTTGAGGCCCAGCGCGGCCGGCTGTGGCGAGACCGTCTCCCACAAGACACGAGACGCGCCCTGCTCGCCCAGATCGAGGCCCAGCGCGACGCCATGGGCCTGGTGGGCCAGTGATCCGACTGTTGCTCGACACCAATCTGCTGATCGAGGAGCCGGACTTCTCGGTGCTCGACACCACCGCCGACCAAGTGGAGCTGTGCACCTCGGTGCTGTGCTTGGCCGAGCTGATGGAGGGCGAGTTCTCGCCCGACCCGGCGGTGGCGGCAGCGGCGGTGCTGCAGTCAGCCGCCGCGCAGGCGACCTTCGGCGCGGGCCTCCCGTTCGGGCCGGCGGAGCATGTGGCCTATCGGGCGATTTGTGTCGCCGCCACCCGCGGCGGGCGCGCCCTGGCCCGTGCCCGACGCATGGACATGATGATCGCGGCCACCGCGCTGGCCAACGGAATGACCATCGCCACCCGCAACCACGACGATTTCGCCGCCGTCAGCGGCGTCGTCCCGGTTGTCTGCCTATGATCGGCGCACCCGCGCGCGGTGCCTGAGGTATGGTAGTTACCTACCTACCACAGGAGGGCGCCATGACCGCCGTAACCTCGCAGGAGTTCAACCGCAACCCGACCTCGGTCAAGCGCAAGGCGGATGAGGGCCCGGTGTACATCACCGAGCGCGGCCGGATCGCCTACGTGGTGACCACGATCGACGAGTACCGGCGCCTCACGGGCGCGCCGAAAGTGGACCTGGTGACGGCGCTGCAATCGGGCGACCCAGACGACGACTACGACATTCCGGTGGCCGAGATCGAGTTTCGCCCGGTCGATTTGTGATGTTCGTACTCGACACCAATGTCTTGTCCGAGATCCGAAAAGGGCGCTCCAACAAGCTGGTCCTCGACTGGATCCGGAACCGGGACCCCGACTCGCTCTACACCACCTCAATTAACATCTTTGAGATCCAGCTGGGCATATCAAGGGTTCCGCGCCACGACGGGCACCAAACCGATGTGCTCACCACCTGGTTGGAAAAGGTGCTGGTCGAGTTCCGGCGGAGGATCCTTCCCTTCGACCATGTCGCCGCGATCGAGGCGGCCAAGGTCCATGCGGGCACCAACATCGAGCATCGGGATTGCATGATCGGCGCGATCGCGAACCTCCACCGCATGCCCGTCGTCACCCGAAACGCCAAGCACTTGGTCCGGGTGGCAAACCGCGTCATCAACCCTTGGGATGGCTAGGGGCCCGACCGGCGAGACCTGGCAGAGTGGTCACCCATGAGCGATGTCGAGATGGTTTACCCAGTTCCGATCGACGACGCCGACGGCTGGGTCGCCCAAGAGGCCACTGGATTCCTGGACGACACGGGAGGCGACTGGTTCGCCACCCTGCTCGCGGCCGAGCGGCACAGCTGGCCGGCCATCCAGCACTGGGGGGCGCGCTCCGGCGGGCGCTGGGTCGGCACCCTGGCCACCGAGCCGCTGCTGCTGTCAGTGCCGGGCGGCGCGGACGTGACCGCGGACGGGCTGATCGGGGTCACGGTGTCCGCCACGCACCGCCGGCGGGGCCTGTGCCGGGCGATGATGGACGACTCGCTGCGGGCGGGCCGCGATCGCGGGGCGGCGGTGAGCGTGCTGTTCGCCGCCGAATACACGATCTACAGCCGGTTCGGTTACGCCCCGGCGACGATCACCTGCGGCTACCTGCTCGACACGCGCCGCGCCGGCCCGATCGCCCCCGACCCGCGCGGCGCGGTGCGGCAGGTCACCGCCGCCGAACTCGGCGAGATCGCCCCAGGGGTGTTCGAGCGCGCGCGCCGGATGCGCGCCGGCGGCGTCGATCGGCCGCTCTGGTGGTGGGAGTCCTGCCTCGGGTTGAACGGACGGCCCGCTTTCCGCGCGGCGGGCGCGGCGACCCCGGTGTACGTGGTGCACGAGGGTCCGGGCGGGCCGGACGGGTACGCCTGGTGGTCGGTCAAGCGCGGCCACGACGGGTTCGGGTTGTCCGGACGGATCGAGGTCGGAGACTTGCAGGCGATCAACCTGGACGCCTATCGCGAGCTGTGGGCCTACCTGGCCGGCATCGACCTGGTCAGCGAGGTCGAGATCGGCTTCCGCCCGCCGGACGAGCCGGTGCGCTGGGCGCTGACCGATGGCCGCGCGCTGGCGCCGGACTATTCCGGGGACGGGATGTGGCTGCGGCTGCTCGACGTGCCGGCCGCGCTCTCCGCGCGCCGGTATTCCTGCGCCGACCGGCTGGTGATCGAGGTGGTGGACCCGGGCGGGTTCGCCGCCGGCCGGTTCCAGCTCGACGGCGGCCCGGACGGGGCCGAGTGCCGGCCCGTGCCCGGCGCGGAGCCGGACCTGCGCCTGGACGCGCGCGCTCTCGCGGCGAGTTATCTAGGCGGTTTCTCGCTGCGCCAGCGCGCCATCACCGGCGAGGTCGAGGAGCTGACCGCCGGCGCGGCCCAGCGGTTCGACGCGATGTTCGTCACCGCTGTCGCGCCGTGGTGCGGGACTGACTTCTGAGCCCAGCTCGGACCGACCCCCAACCCCACCGCCGACCTTGCCGCCGCGCTCACTCGGCGGGCGCCGCCAAGGCGAGGATGTGCCGTCCCGGCATCCGCAGGTAGGCGACGGTTTCCCCCCAGGGCCTCGGCCCGGCGTCGGACAACAGTTGCGCGCCCAGCCGCACCGCCCGGGCGACGGTTCCCGCCAGGTCATCGACGCATACATACAGTTCCGCGCGCGGCGGGCCGCCAACACTTCGCGGACCGGCAGCGCCGCTGGAGAAGTTGGCCTCGAACTGCGCCGTGCGGTAGAGGGCGACTCGCACTGTCCCGCTGTCGAACTCGGTGTAGCCGTCCGCGTCGACCAGCTTGGGCCAGCCGAACAGTTCAGCGACGAAAGCGCTCGCGTCCTCGAACTCGTCGCAGGCGAGTATCACCAGCGCGAGCTTGTTCCCGCGATCCATTGGCGCCACCTCCTCAAGTCCGGACCGCAGCGCGGCTCATCCGGCCCCGCCGCCCCAGCGCTCCTCGATCCGCCCGTAGCGCCAGATGGCCAGCGAGATCAGCCAGGTGCCGACGAACAGGCCCACCACGATGTAGCCGGTGTAGTCGAAATCGCCGACCGCGCCGAGCACCCGCCACGCGCCGCCGCGCAGGCTCAGCTTGTCGGCGACCAGCCCGAGCAGCTCGATCCCGCCGATCACCAGCGCCACCAGCACGCTGAGCGTGGTGACGGTCAGGTTGTAGTACACCTTGCGCACCGGGCGGGAGAACGCCCAGCCGTAGGCGAAGTTCATGAACGACCCGTCCATGGTGTCGAACAGGCACATGCCGGCGGTGAACAGCACCGGCAGGCACATGATCGCGTACCAGGGCAGGGCCAGCGCGGCGGAGGTGGAGGCCAGCACCAGCAGCGATATCTCGGTTGCGGTGTCGAAGCCGAAGCCGAACAGCACCCCCACCGGGTACATGTGCCAGGGCTTGCGCACCGCGCGGGTGGCCCGGCCGAGCACCCGGTTGAGCAGGCCGCGGTTGGCCAGCAGGTCCTCCAGCTCGGCCTCGTCGAGGGCCTGGGTGCGCATCGTCCGAAACACCTTGGCGATGGCGACCAGCGCGGCCAGGTTCACCAGCCCGAGCAGGATCAGGAACCCGCCGGAGACGGCCACCCCGACGGTGCCGGTGACGGTGTGCAGCGTCGAGTTGTCGTCGCGCACCTGGCCGATCACCGAGCGGATGCCCAGGCTGAGCAGCACGCACATCGAGAACACGATCGTCGAGTGGCCCAGGGAGAACCAGAACCCGACCGACAGCGGCCGGGTCCGCTCCGCCATCAGCTTGCGGGTGGTGTTGTCCACGGCGGCGATGTGGTCGGCGTCGAAGGCGTGCCGCATGCCCAGGGTGTACGCGGTCAGGCCGAGGCCGACCCCGAAGGTCTGGGTGCCCAGGCTCAGATGCGCCGGGGCGACGACGAGCAGCAGCAGCCCGAAGCCCACCGCGTGCAGCGCGACGATGGCAGCGGCCATGCCGGCCAGCCGCCGCCATTCGGCCCGGGTGAGGCCAGCCGTCGCGCGCGCCACCGCCGGCCCTCC
>WQZC01000165.1 GCA_009780925.1 Actinomycetes bacterium
ACCAGCGCCGGTTGCTGCGGCAGCGGGATCGCCTGGGTGCCCGCCTGCAGCTTGCGCAGCGCGCTGGCCAGCGCCAATGGGTCGCGCGAGAGCTTCGCGCCAGACTCGTCGGCCTGGTACTCACGGGACCGGCTTATCGCCAGCTGGATCAGCCCGGCGGCCAGCGGCCCGAGAATCATCAGCAACAGCCCACCCATCGGATTGCGATTGCGGCTATTGCCGCCGCCGCCAAAAAACATTGCGAAATGGGCCAAATATGTGATGCCCGCCGCGATCGTCGCCGCCACCGAGGAAATGAGGATGTCCCGGTTGTAGACGTGTGACAGTTCGTGCCCAAGCACCGCGCGCAATTCGCGTCGATCGAGCAGCGGCAGAATGCCGGCGGTGCAGCACACCGCCGCGTGGCGTGGGTTGCGTCCGGTGGCGAACGCGTTGGGCTGTCCGGCCGGGGAGACATACAGCCGCGGCATCGGCTGGTGCGCCTCGGTGGCGAGCTCGCGCACGATCGAATACATGACGGGCTGCTCGGCCTCGCTGACCGGGCGGGCCCGCATCGAGGTCAGGGCCATCCGGTCAGAGTAGAAGTATGTGCCGGCATTGATCGCGATCGCGATCACCAACCCGATGGCCAACCCCTGCGTGCCACCGAAAATCTGGCCGACGCCCATGGCCAGCGCGGCCAGCGCGCCGAGCAGCACGGCGGTCTTCAACCCATTGACAACAGTTCCATGCACGTCATCGCAACGTACAGCACAGACCGGTCCGTTCCCGCCGGCGCGCTCGCGCGGCTCCGCGCCGGGTTGTCGGGCGAGCGAGCGGCATGGCAGGCTGGGCGGCGTGCCGATCACCGATCGCCTCACCGAGGACAACGTCCCCTACGCGCAGTCCTTCCCCGGGCCGGCGCCCAAACACCCCAAGCAGCGCTTGGCCGTGGTCACCTGCATGGACGCCCGCCTCGACCCGCTCCCCGCGCTGGGACTGAGCGTGGGCGATGTTCATCTCATCCGCAACGCCGGTGGCCTGGTCACCGATGACGTGCTTCGCTCGTTGGCCATCAGCCAGCACCACCTGGGCACCCGCGAGGTCGCCGTCATCGGGCACACCGACTGCGGCATGCTCAACTTCGACGACGACTCGTTCCGGGCGACCTTGGCTGATCAGAGCGGCCAGGCGCCGGGGTGGCGGGTGCCCGGGTTCGTCGACCTGGCGGCCGAGGTGCGCCGCGGCGCGCGGATGGTGCGTGAGTGCCCGTGGCTGCCGCACCGCCAGGACGTGCGCGGCTTCATCTTCGAGGTGGCCACGGGCCGCCTCACCGTGGTGGAGTGAGCCCCCTGCGGGTCGCGCGACTGGTTCGCCGATCGGCTTCGTAAGATAGAACCCGCGGGTTCAATGGCGCGCCCGGCACGGTTGGCACGACTGGCTGGGCGCCCGTCCGCCCGCATCAGCCACTGTGCCAGGAGGCCGACCGCCCGAATGACGAAGAACGTACAACAAATCGATGATGTGGTGATCCGCATCGCCGGCGACTCCGGTGATGGGATGCAGCTGACCGGTGACCGATTCACGCAGGAGACGGCCGTCTTCGGCAATGATCTGGCCACCTTCCCGAACTATCCGGCGGAGATCCGGGCGCCAGCCGGGACGCTGGCCGGGGTGTCGTCGTTCCAGCTGCACTTCGCTGATCACGACATCTTGACGCCGGGCGATCGGCCCGACGTCCTGGTGGCGATGAACCCGGCCGCGCTCAAGGCGAATCTGCCAGATCTGCCGCGCGGCGCGACCCTGATCATCGATAGCCATGACTTCACCGAACGTGTGCTGGCCCGGGTCGGTTGGCACTCCAACCCGCTGACCGATGGCACGCTCGACGGCTTCGCAGTGCACGCGATCGATCTGACCCAGCGGACGCTGGACGCGCTGGCCGACAGCCCGCTGTCGCGGCGGGACGCCGGTCGCAGCAAGAACATGTTCGCGCTCGGCCTGCTCTCCTGGCTGTACTCGCGCCCGACGGAGAGCACCATCGATTTCCTGCGCCGCCGGTTCGCCGACAAGCCGGAGGTCTGCGAAGCGAACATCACCGCGTTCAAGTCGGGGTGGAACTACGGGGAGACGACCGAGACGTTCGCGGTCGTCTACGAGGTGAAGCCGGCCGCGCTGCGGTCGGGCACGTACCGCAACATCACCGGCAACACGGCGCTGTCCTACGGGTTGCTGGCGGCATCGAAACGGGCTGGGCTGCCGATGTTCCTCGGCGCCTACCCGATCACTCCGGCCAGCGACGTGTTGCACGAGACGAGCAAGCAGAAGCGGTTCGGGGTCCGCACCTTCCAGGCCGAGGACGAGATCGCCGGTATCGGCACCGCGCTGGGCGCGGCCTTCGGCGGCTCGTTGGCGGTCACCAGCTCCTCCGGGCCGGGCATCGCGCTGAAGACCGAGATGATCGGGCTGGCGGTGTCCCTGGAGCTTCCGCTGGTGATCTGCAACGTGCAGCGCGGCGGTCCATCGACGGGGCTGCCCACCAAGACCGAGCAGTCCGACCTGCTGCAAGCGGTGCATGGCCGCAACGGCGAGGCGCCGGTCCCCGTGGTGGCGGCTCGGTCCCCGGGGGACTGCTTCTACGCCGCGATCGAGGCGGCCCGCATCGCGCTGACCTATCGCACCCCGGTGATGCTGCTGACCGACGGCTACGTGGCCAACGGCTCGGAGCCGTGGCGCATCCCGGAGCTGTCCGAGCTGCCCGACCTGTCGGTCAGTTTCGCCACCGAGCCGAACGGGCCGAACGGCGAATTCCTGCCGTTCCTGCGCGACCCGGAAACCATGGCGCGGCCGTGGGCAGTGCCCGGCACCCCCGGGTTGGAGCACCGCGTCGGAGGCATCGAGAAAGCTGACCGGACCGGGCACGTCAGCTACGACACCGACAACCACGACTTCATGGTCCGCGCCCGGCAGGCCAAGGTCGATGGCATCGCCGCCTCAATCGCGCCGGTGGAGGTCGACGACCCCGACGGCGACGCGACCGTGCTGGTGCTCGGTTGGGGCTCCACCTACGGGCCGATCGGCGGGGCGGTTCGCACGTTGCGGCTGGCGGGTCACCCGATCGCGCACGCCCAGCTCCGCCACCTGAACCCGTTCCCGGCCAACCTGGGCGAGGTGCTCGCCCGTTACGAGAAGGTCGTCATCCCCGAGATGAACCTCGGCCAACTCGCCACGCTGATTCGGGCCAAGTACTTGGTCGACGCGATCAGCTTCAACCAGGTGCGCGGGTTGCCGTTCAAGGCCGCCGAACTAGTCGAAATGCTGCAGGGAGTATGACCGTGACCGAGCTAGCCCTCAAACCAAGAGACTTCAAGACCGATCAGGAAGTTCGCTGGTGCCCCGGCTGCGGCGACTACGCCATCTTGGCCGCGGTCCAAAGCTTCATGCCCGAACTCGGCATTCCCCGCGAGAAGATCGTGTTCATCTCCGGCATCGGATGCTCCTCCCGGTTCCCGTACTACATGAACACCTACGGGATGCACTCCATCCACGGCCGGGCGCCGGCGATCGCCTCCGGGCTGTCGACGTCGCGCCCGGACCTTTCGGTGTGGGTGATAACCGGGGATGGGGACGCGCTGTCCATCGGCGGCAACCATCTGATCCACGCGCTGCGCCGGAACGTCAATCTAAAGATCTTGCTGTTCAACAACCAGATCTACGGACTGACCAAGGGGCAGTACTCGCCCACCTCCGAGTTCGGCAAGGTGACCAAGTCCTCGCCCTACGGCTCGCTGGATAACCCGTTCAACCCGGTGTCGCTGGCCCTGGGCGCGGATGCCACCTTCGTCGCCCGGGCGGTGGACTCCGACCGCAAGGGGCTGACCGCGACGCTGCGCGCCGCCGCGAAGCACCCCGGCACCGCGCTGGTTGAGATCTACCAGAACTGCGAGATCTTCAACGACGGCGCGTTCGAGCTGCTCAAGGACGCCGACACCCGCGACGAGTTCCTGATCCGGCTCGAGGACGGGCAGCCGCTGCGGTTCGGCACCGGCAAGGCGGTGGTGCGGCTCCCCGATGGCTCGCTGGACATCCAGGAGAACGTCGCCGAAGACGACCCGCGGGTGGTCATCCACGACGTCCACGACGAGGACCCGACCTACGCCTTCGCGCTGTCCCGGCTGTCCTCCCACGACCGGCGCTACGCCCCGGTGGGCGTGTTCCGCGACGTCGTGCACCCGACCTACGACCAGATGATGGCCGACCAGATCACGCACGCGCAGCAGGCGGCGCCGGGCGATGACGCCGCGTTCGCGGCGCTGCTGGCCGGCGGGGACACCTGGCAGATCGACTAACGCGTTTCGACTGCGGCCCCGGGCGCTCAGCCAGTGCCCGGGGCCGCAGTCGCACTTCCGGGGCGCGCTTCCCGGGGCGCACTTCCCCAGACGTGTCGTCCTGACCACCGTCGGTGGCGATGGGCTCGTCGCCGCCACCTCCCTGCGCGGGTCGCGCGCCAAAGGTTCCGGCTCGCTTCGGCGCCATGCCGTTGGCCCTGCGGCGACCGCGATCGGTGGCGGGATTGCCTTGTTGGCAGCTATTGTTTGCTTGACGCGCACCTTTCCATCTGCTAACCGCATCGCCAACCCCAAAAGGGTGAATCGTGACACAGCCGCCATACGATCCGAATACGTCAAGTCAACCTGAGTGGCAACCTCAGCCATCCGGCGCACCGCAATCATCCCTTGGGGAACCGCCGCCAGCGCAGCCTCCAGCGGTGCCTGATGAGGCCCAAACCTTCCCGCAAAACGGGCCGGCAGCCGCGCCGCAGCCGCCTGAGCCGCCAGCCGCAGCACCCCAGGCACCCCCGTGGCCGCCGGCGGGCGCACCGCAGTGGGCAGGCGAGGCGCAGCAACCCGTGCCGCCGCAGGCACCGCAGTGGCCGGCGCCACCGCCGGCGGGGGCACAGCCGCAGTGGGCAGGCGCACCGCAGCCACCGCCGTGGCCGGGTGCGGCGCAGCAGTGGTCCGGCACCCCGGGACAGCCGGGGCCGGGTATGCCACCGCCGCCCGGGCAGTGGGACCCCGCGGCCGGCTGGGACCAGCTCGGCGCGCCAGCGGGTGGCCCAGCCAAACCCCGCCATCGGGGCCGGCTGCTGGTCGCGGCAGCAGCCGTGGTGGTGCTCATCGGCGGCGGGGCCACCTACGTGGCGGTCGCCAACCCATTCGGCAGCAGCGGTACCAGCAACAGCAGCGGCGGGGCGTCTAGTCCCAACGCCGCCGCGCAGTCCCTGGTGACCAGCCTGAACAAGGGCGATTATGCCGGCATGGTGGACGATTTGGTGCCGGCCGAGCGGGACGCCCTGAAGCTGCCGATGCAGGACCTCGCCAATGAGTCGAAGCAGCTCGATCCGACCGGCGCGAACTCCAGCTCAGACCTGAGTTCGATCCTCAAACTGAACGCGCAGAGCTTCACGTTCGATCCCACTCCGGACAAGATCACCGACAATGTCGAGGTGGTCAAGCTCACCGGAGGCACGCTCACCTATAATATGGATTTGTCGAAGTCGCCAGCCGCGCAGCAAATGCTGCAAGGAATGCTCCCCGGCAGCCTCCCCGCAGCGCTCACCTCAGGTTCGGTCGACATCAGCCAATTCATCAAAGACCAGAACAATGGCGAGCCAATCCGGATCGCGACGCAAAAGGTCGGCGACAAGTGGTATCCGAGCCTGTTCTACACGATCGCCGATAACGCGGCTAATAGTTCCGGCGTGACCGATCTGGGCGCGCCGGTCCCGGCCAACGGCGCGTCGTCCCCGCAGGATCTGGTGACCCAGTTGCTCAACGCGGTGGCGACCCAGGACTCTCGGCGGCTGATCGAGCTAACCTCGCCCGACGAGATGGCCGCGCTGCACGACTACGGCAGCGTGCTGCTGCAGAACGCGACCGCCCCGGTGGCGCCGACCTTCAAGGTCACCGACTTGAGCGTGGCCACCAAGACGATCTCCGGTGGCGCCACCCGGGTCACGTTGCAGTCGATAACGGTCCAGACCGACTCGATGACCGTCACCGTCAAGATCAGCGGCGGCTGCCTGACCGTGTCCAACGGCTCGCCCGGCACGCTGACGCTGTGCGCCAACGACGTGTCCCAGTACCTGGACCAATACGCCAGCGAGCTGCAGATCACCCCGGACCAGGAGAAGGCCATCGCTGACC
>WQZC01000166.1 GCA_009780925.1 Actinomycetes bacterium
AAGGAACGCGGCGAGCGCGGCCACCTCCGGCAGTTCCGGCATGGTCGCAACGGTAGCGGTGGCCAGGGCCGTAGGCTCAACTCCCATGTTGGGTTTGGCCGCGCTGGCGCGTCATCCGGTGCGGCTGGTCTTGTCCATCCTGGCGTTGCTGGTGGTGGCTTGGCTGGTCGTTGGGTCACTGGTGATCGTCCATCCATCGGTGGACAAACCAACCGCCGCCGACGCGATCGTGGTGCTCGGCCCGCCACAGATGAACGGCCGGCTGGACGTCGCCAAACAACTGGTCGCGCAAGGCGTCGCCAGCACGGTGGTGGTCTCGGTGTCGTTTGACAATCCCAAGCAGGCCGACGCCATCGACTATTGCCAGCACCCACCCACCGGCGTGCGCGTCATCTGCTTCCACGCCGAGCCGCAGAGCACCCGGGGCGAGGCCGAGCAGACGCGCCAATACGTGCGGCAGTACGGCTGGCACAAGGTCATCGTGGTGACCTCCGTCTACCACATCTCCCGGGCGCGGATGATCTTCAAGCGATGCTTCAACGGCGAGCTGCTCATGGTGTCGGCCAACCGCGATATCGGAATCAAGGGCTGGATCTACTCGTTCGCCTATGAGAGCGCGAGTTTCGTCAAGGCCGCCATCCAGAACAGCTGCTGACGGCGTGTCCGAACCGTCCGGTCGCGCCACCACCCCGAGGGGCGACAAGACAGCTGCGCGTCGACCGGCCGTGCGGGGCCAGCCGGCACGACCTCCCGCGTTGGACGTGCTGGCCTGGGTGGCCACGCGCGATGGGCGACTGCTGACCGCGCGCAGCCACGGCTCCGATGCCTTCTACGCTCCCGGCGGCAAGCGGGAGCCCGGCGAGAGCGACGCCGCCGCGTTGCGCCGGGAGATCGCCGAGGAGCTCGGGATCGAGCTGGACCCTGCGACGTTGACCCTGGTCACCGTGATCACCGCGCCGGCGCACGGCGGCCCGCCCGGCCAGCTGGTGCGCATGATCTGCTACGCGGCCGACCCGGCGCCCGACGCACCGGAGCCCGCGCCCCACGGCGAGATCGCCGAGCTGCGCTGGCTCGCCCCGGCGGAGCGGGACCTCGCCGCACCAGCCGATCAAGCGCTCATCGACCACCTGCTCAGCTGCGGCGACCTCCCCGGCCCGTCGCGCGCAACCGGTCCCGAGCCGGCGGCGATCGCCGGGGTGCATACGCTGGGCTGATGGCGCCGTGCCGTTCCCCGTTGATCCTTGAGCTCGACCTGACCGAGCCGCTGGTCCAAGCCCCGCCCACGGAGCCGCTCGCGGCGCTCACCTCCCGGCGGCGCACCGCGTTGACCGACGTGCTGGACGCGCTCACCGAGGCGGCCCGCGACGACCGGGTGCGGGCGCTGGTGGCCAAGGTCGGGCTGTCCCGGATGGGATTCGCTCAGGCGCAGGAGCTGCGGGACGCGGTGGCGGGTTTCCGGGCGGCCGGCAAGCCGGCGATCGCCTGGGCCGAGACGTTCGGCGAGTGGGGCGCCGGCGGCGTCCCGTACTACCTGGCCACCGCGTTCGAGCAGATCTGGCTGCAGCCGACCGGCGAGGTCAACCTGACCGGCGTGTCGCTGGGCGCGACGTTCCTGCGCACGGCGTTGGACAAGCTCGACGTGCGCCCCCAGTTCGGCCAGCGCCACGAGTACAAGAACGCCGCCGACGCCTACCTGCGCTCGGAGTTCTCCGACGCCCATCGCGAGGCGCTGCAAGCCGTGGCCGACTCGCTGTTCGAGCGGCTGGCCGCGGACGTGGCGGCAGCGCGCGCCCTGTCGCCCGAGCGGCTGCGGACGTTGATCGACGGCGGCCCGGTGGCGGCGACGGACGCGGTCACCGCCGGGCTGGTGGACCGGGTGGGCTACCGGGACGAGGTCTATGCGGCGCTGCGGGCGCGGGCGGGCGAGTCCGCGCGGCTGCGCTACGCCGCCAGCTACCTGCGCGCGCGCACCAGTCCACCGCAGCGCGCCTGCGCGCTGGCCGGCCGGGCCAGCCGGGCGCTCACGGCCGGCGACCGGCGAACCGCAGACGCGCGCTCGAACCACGCCGATCACGCTTGCGACGCGGGCCACTCGGGCCATCCGGGCCACTCGGACGACGCGGGCCACTCGGACGACGCGGGCCACTCGGGCCACGCGAGCCGGTCGCGCGCGCCGCGTCCGTGGCGGTCGGCGCCCCGGTTGGCGCTCATCTGGGGCATCGGCTCGATCGTCCAGGGACGGTCCACGCACTGGGCGACCGGCGGGTCGCGGATGGGCTCGGACACCATCACCGCCGCGTTCCGCGCCGCGACGCGCGACGAGCGGGTGGCCGCGATCGTGTTCCGCGTCGATAGCCCGGGCGGCTCGGCGGTCGCCTCGGACGCGATCTGGCGCGAGGTCGTGCTGGCCCGCCAGGCCGGCAAGCCAGTGGTGGTGTCGATGGGCGATGTGGCCGGCTCGGGCGGGTACTGGATCTCGATGGCGGCCGACGTGATCGTGGCCGAACCGTCCACCATCACCGGCTCGATCGGTGTGCTGGCTGGCAAGCTGGTCACCGACGGGCTGTGGAACCGGCTCGGGGTGACCCACGACGACGTGGCCATCGGCGCGATGGCCCGGATGCACAGCGCGCGGCACCCGTTCACCGATGATGAGCGGACGGCGCTCGACGCCTGGCTGGACCGGATCTACGACACCTTCGTGGCCAAAGTGGCCGAGGACCGGAGCATGTCCTGGCAAGCCGTGCACGAAGTGGCCAAGGGACGGATCTGGACCGGCGTGGACGCGCAGCGGCGCGGCCTGGTGGACGTGCTCGGCGGGCTGGACCGCGCGGCGGCGGAGGCCCGCGCCAAGGCCGGCCTCGGCCCCAACGCCCGTCTGGTGAGCTACCCGGCGCTGTCGCCGCTGACGCGTCTCATCCCACCCCAGTCGAGCGAGTCACCGGGCGCGGTCACGGTGTCGTCTGGGGCGATGCGGGCCTTCGCTGACGGATGGGGGTCGTTCGCGGCGCTGGCCGCGTCGCTCGGCCTGCCCGCCGCCGGTCCGGTGAGCATGCCACCAATCTCGTGACCGATCGTGACGTTTACAACACATCAGCGCTTTGAAGGCACAAGCAATCCGGCCAATCACTTGGAAGTTAGACGTGTCGTCCCAACTCGACTTGGAGCGTGGCGACCAACTTCCAAGCCAACCGCCCCATCACTTGGTAGTTTGAGCGGGTGGATCCCGCCCGCTACCAAGCGCCAGACTTTGGTCGCGCCGCTCGCGAGCCTGGCAACAAATGGGCGTTTTGGTACTTCAGGCCACAACCGATCCCCCGCGACGTGCCACTGACCGCGCAGACAATCAACGCGCTCTCCGCTGCGGACGCCGCCATGGGCCGGTTGCAGGGCCTCGGCACGCTCATCAAGAACCCGGAGCTGCTGATCGGCCCGTATCTCGCCCAAGAAGCGGTCGCCAGCTCACGCATCGAGGGCGCCCAGACCTCGCTGACCGAGGTGCTGCAGGCGGAGGCGATCGATCGTTCGACGCGCGCCGATGACGACATCGCCGAGGTCGAAAGGTACCTGGCGGCCACCCGCCAGGGCTACGAACTGATCAAGACCTTGCCGATCGCGCAACGGCTCCTGCTCACCCTGCACCACATCCTGCGCACGGGCGTGCGCGGCGAGGAGCGATCGCCCGGACAGTTCCGGCGCACCCCGGTGTGGGTCGGGTCGCCGACGGACAGCCCGGAGACCGCGACCTATGTCCCGCCGTTACCGGGCGACCTGCCGGACCTGATCGCGGATTGGGAGACATTCGTCAACACCCCTGGTGATCTCCCGCCGCTTATTCGCTGCGCGCTGATGCACTACCAGTTCGAGACGATCCATCCTTTCTTGGACGGCAATGGCCGCATCGGGCGGCTGCTGATCAACCTGATGCTCACCGCCGAAGGACGGCTGCAAACACCGCTGCTGTACCTGTCCGGATACTTGGAATCCCACCGCAAGGAGTACTACGAGCGCCTGCAAGAGGTCCGCGAGCAAGGCAGCGCGCAACAATGGCTCCAGTTCTTCCTGACCGCAGTGCGCAAGTCCGCCGATGACGCCACGGCGCGTTCCGAACAGCTCGTCGAGATCCGCGAACGATATCTCGCCGATGCGACGAAGAGCCGATCGAACCTGGCCGCGATCGTCAATCTGGCGTTCGCGAACCCATTCCTGACCGTGACCCGGACCCGGCGCGCCACCGGTCTGAGCGACCAGGGCGCGCGCAACCTCATCGGGCGCGCCGTGGAATGCGGCTGGCTGGTCGAGGCCGGAGTGGCCGGCCGTGGCGGACGAAGGATCTGGGTCGCCGAGGACATATTCACGATCATCGACACCAAACCCAATTATTGATCCGCGGCCGCCTTGGTTTGGCCGTGGTGATCTCGGGAAAAGCGCAAGATAGTTGCGCGAATCCCGACATCACGATGCCGCCTCGGGTCGCTCAGCCACCGACCGCTGGCCCGCGGCCCACCCCCGCGCGGCTACGCCGGAGAACACCCGGCCCCGGAAGTCATCGGCTACCCGCGGCCCACCCCGGCTCGGTTACGCCGTCCGAGCGGACGCGGCGCTGGCGGCCACGTTGGAGCGCGCCAACTCACCGCCGGACTCAACGGCGGCGATCCACTCGGCGGTGCTGGCCACCGCCGCGAACCGGGACTGCAAGACCACCAGCACCGACTGATGCAGCTGCTCCGCGGTGACCGCGCCGGCCTGGTTCGCCATCGCCAGCGTCCCGGTGGCGTCGGCCAGGAACTCCACCTGGTAACCGAGGTGGACCGCCTCCCGGGCCGTCGACTCGTCGCAATTCTGCGTCATATACCCAGCGATCACCACGGTGTCGACGCCGCGCTCAGTGAGCCATGCGGCCAGCCCGGTGCCAGTGAACGCAGACGGCATCTTCTTGTGGATCAACAGGTCGCGGCGGCGCGCCGCGATCGACTCGTGCAATTGCTGGCCATGGCCGCCGTCAGCGAAGATGGGCGAGCCCGCCGGGGCGACCTGGGCCACCACCACCACCGGTATTCCGGCCCGCTCCGCGGCGGCCGCGGCCGATTCGATATTGCGCAGACTTTCCGCCACCGGCGGATAGCTGATCGGCAAGTTCCCGGTGAAATATTCGTTTTGCACGTCAATTAGCAGCAGCGCCCTGTTCGCCATGGCTAGATCCTAAACCGGGACGGCGCCCGACCAGCCGGACGCGCGGACCACCACCGCCGAGATCAGCGCACGCGCTCGACCAGCTCGCCGCGCCCGGTCGCCCGGTCACAACGCGCTGGTGCGCACGGCGGTGATGACGACCAGCAACACCAGCAGCGCGGCCAGCCCGGCGAGCTGCGCCCGGACCGAGAGCCGGCCGACCCGGGCCCGCATCCGGCCCGGGATCCCCGCGATCGCGACCGCCGCCAGCGCGCCGGCGAGGAACCCGCCCACATGCCCCCACTTGGAGATGCCCGAGATGCTGAACGTGAACACGAAGTTGATCACAATGGTGCCGATCAACCATTGCGGATCGAAACCGAGCTCGCGCACCAAGAGCAACGCCACGGCGAACAACCCGAAGATGGCCCCGGAGGCCCCGGCCGTGGCTGTGTACGAACCGCCGAACGCGTACACCGCGACCGAGCCGCCGAGCGCGCCCAACAAATACACCGCGCCGAACCGCCAAGCGCCGAGCATTCGCTCCAGATACGGTCCCACCACGATCAGCGCGAACATATTCATCACAATGTGCAATATGTTCAGGTGCAGGAACGCCGAGGTGAGCAACCGGTAGTACTGGCCGTTCAGGGAAATCGCCTTGGGCACGAGCACCCAGTCTTGGAACAGGCGGCTCGCGGTCGGGTCGTTGATGCTTCGCGTGGACTGCGCCCCAGTGGCCACGTAGGCCGCCACGTTCAGCGCCACCAAGGCCCAGGTGACGTACGGCGGACTGGCGCCGATCCGGGCGCCGACCACAGTGCGCGGGGCACGCTGGGTGGCCCGTCCGAGCCGCACATCGTCGGGGCACTGGAAGCCGACCGAGGCCACGCGCATGCAATCCGGGCAGATGGGACGGTTGCATCGCACGCAGCGCA